>CAYTUA010000558.1:0-9513 GCA_964440855.1 uncultured Lentimicrobiaceae bacterium | reverse complement strand
TTATTTCATATCGTCCGGTTTGCGGGTTCAATGTGGCTTTGCTGGCCCAGAATCGGGCAATATCAAAAATCATTTCAGCCCCGTATTCCTTCAGGAAATCGAGGTCCTCGGTTATCCAATAATAATCCCACACATTATAAGCTATGGCTAGCGAAACATGGCGCTGTAAGGAACTGTAATCATCGCCCCATTTTCCGGTTAGCGGATTGAGATGGACCACTTGCGTTTCTTCACGTCCATCGCTGCCGCTTTGCCATGGAAACATAGCACCTTGGTAACCATGCTGTTTGGCATATTTGCGGGCTTCCTCAAGGCGGCGGTAACGGTACATCAGCATGGAGCGTGCAGCTTCGGGCAGGTGCAAATCGTACAAGGGCAGAATGTAAAGTTCGTCCCAGAAAATATGTCCCCGGTAGGCCTCACCGTGCAGTCCGCGTGCTGTAATGGAAGCATCAAGCAAATTGTTGACAGGTGAAACAGAGACCAATAAATGAAACAAATGCAGGCGCAACAGTTTTTGCGACAATCGGTCGCCTGTTACTTTTACATCCATATCTTCCCAGAGTCGTTCCCAAATGGCAGCACTTTCTTCCAACAACTCATCAAAATGTTTGGGTTCGTCCAAAAGGCTTAGCACACTCAGTAAGGCATTCTCGATAAAAAATTCCTTATCGCTCCCGATTGATACAATTTTCTCAATTGCAATAGATTCATTTTGTTTGGACTCCAATTTGTAATGAGCAAAAACCTGTCCGGGTGCGGTGCTGATTTCAGCTTTACTATCGACTGCTTTTCCATTATATAAAAGTATGTGCTTTGCTGCAGCTGCTATTTCGTGGCCTGATTGGTTGGTTTTAACCAAAACAAACAGTTTTCCGTTTTCAACACCTTCCTTAATCTGTTCCAAATGATTGGATGAAAGCGCCTTATAACGCTCAACCCCTTGATTGGTCAGTTTGCCATCCAGGCCACTTCTGATTTCAATCTTGCCGTTGTAATTCAAAGGTGTAATATTATACCGAAGGGCTGCCATTTGTGGGTTGTCCATGCTGGCAAAGCGTTCGGAAACGATTTGGGTTTTTCGGCCACTTGCGTCTTCAACTATCATGCTGCGGCTCAGTAGTCCATTTTTCAAATTCAGCGTTCGCTGTATGCGAAGCAGTTTGGTTGTATTCGCATCAAACCATTCTCCGCCATCAATGCGGAAAGTTACGGGCGACCAGTTTATGCTGTTCACAAAATCCTCATTTTCAATATCGCGGTCAGCAATTTTGGTAATAAGGCGGTTGTACATACCAGCTATATAAGTGCCGGGATAATTCACGGCATTGGCATCCATTTCTTCCATGGCACCCCTTGTTCCGAAATACCCATTGCCAACCGATAAAAGGGTTTCGCGGGAGCGCTCCTTTTTCGGGTCGTAGTCGTGGTAGGAAATTGACCATTGTTCAGCTTCGAGGCCCTTGGTAAACCATTCGTTCAATTTTTCGATGCTGGTTTCGGCTATATCTTCAAGAACGATATCAGCTCCGTTGATAAGCAATTCGTGGGCATTTTCTTCACGCGCCAGTCCGAGGACAAGTCCAAAGCGGCCATTTCTTCCGGCCTGCACACCCGAAACGGCATCTTCTACAACGATGGTGCGATCGTAGGTGCAGCCCAGGTTATCGGCGGCGGTTGTGAAAATATCAGCTTCAGGCTTGCCCTTTAATCCGATTTCGGCCGAAACTACGCCGTCAACGCGGGTTTCGACGAGGTGCAATAAGCCGGCGGTTTTAAGAACCTGCTCACAGTTCTTGCTTGATGAGGCCACACCAACACGATAACCTTTAGCACGCAGCTCTTCCATCAATGAAACTGTTGATGGATAAACAGTTACACCATCACGGGCAAGCACTTCGTTGAAGGCCTCGTTTTTTTTGTTGCCAAGGGCACAAACCGTATCGAATCCCGGTTCATCATCGGGGGTTCCTTCGGGCAGGTGAATCCCCCGCGAAACCAAAAAATCTGCTACTCCTTTATAGCGGGGCTTGCCATCTACAAAAGGCAAGTAATCGTTTTTATGCGTAAACTCTTTGAATTCGCTGCCCTGCTTTTCGGCATAAAATTGCAGAAACTCGTCGAACATTTTTTTCCAGGCAGCGCTATGTACCAAAGCGGTTTTTGTGATTACGCCGTCCAGGTCGAAAATTACGGCATCGAAAGATTTGTTCATCATTTTATTTGATAGGATTGATATAATATCTTAAACTATTGAATGGTGTTATGCCACAAACCAAAAATAGGCATAAGGTTCCAGCTTCATGGCAGTTTTCATCAATTGCTGACCAGTGAACATGCTTTCATATGTTTTGTATCGGTCAGGAAGCTGAATCTGCACTTGTTCGTCCGAAAGGTTTTGCACTATCAGCAATTGCTCGCCCTCAAAGCTTCTTTCATAAGCCAAAACTTCCGATCTTACTTTATCCTCATTGTCCTTCAATTCTATGAAGTCAAGCGAACCGCGACCAAATGCCTTGTGCTTGTTACGCAGCTGAAGCATTTGCTGCAAGCGGCCAAACACTTTCGATTGGAAACTTTGTGGATCGTTCAATTGGGTTTCGCGCAGTTCCCAGTTTATCTTTCCACGTACCAAAAAGCGGGTATCATCTTTGCCCACCATTTTAGCCATTTCTTTATAAAAATGGTGGTCGTTTTCCTTGCCAAATTCATCCCCATAATAGATAACCGGTGTGCCGGGCAGGCTGAGCATCATGCTGTAAGCCAGACCAATCTTGCGGTCGTCGAACTGCATCAGGTTGGCCAACCGGGCCGAAATGCCCTCACCCAAACGAAAATCCCATTCCGGTTCGTGACAATAACTCTCATGAATAAATTTGCGATCTTCTTCGGTAACATAAACCAGCTCAAGGCTGAGCTCGTCGTGGCAGCGCAAAAAAGTAAACCACTGACCACTTTCTGGTATTTCCGGCGTGATGGCGGGGCTGAGTGTATGTTTAATCGGTTCGGCACTTTTACTTGCAATGGCCTTGTACAATTGCGGCATCAGCGGGAAATGGTAGGCTGCATGGCATTCATCCCCATCCCCCATATATTCAACCACGGTGGCAGGCTGCTGACAGGCTTCGGCCAGCAAAAGGGTGCCCGGTTTTACATAATCCAGTATCGCCCTGAAAAACTTTACAATGGTATGTGTATGAGGCAGGTTTTCGCAGTTTGTGCCTTCCTGTTTCCACAAATAAGGAATGGCATCGGCACGAAAACCGTCCACGCCCATGCTTTGCCAATAAAGCAGGTTGCGGCTCATGGCCAACAGCACTTCGGGGTTTCGGTAATTGAGGTCGGGCTGAAAGTTGAAAAAACGATGAAAGAAATACCAGTCGCCGAGCGGTTCCCAGTTGCTGCTTTCCATGCCTTTGAAAATGATACGGGCATCTTTGTACAAATTCGTATCCTTTGTCCAGATAAAATAATCGCGATAGGGGTTGTCTTCTGATTTTTTGGCTTCAACAAACCATGGATGCTCCTCAGAGCAATGGTTGATGGCCACATCAAAAATAACGCGGATGCTGCGGTCTTTGGCTTCGGCAAGAAACTTTCCAAAAATCCTTTCCTGCTCTTCCTTCGCAACTTCCTCCTGCATATGCGGTTCCAAACCCAACAAATCGTGGCGAATAAGGTCGTAGTTGCGGATATCAAATCCGGCATCGCGCATGGGAGAGTCTAAAATTGGTAAGAGCCACAGACAACTAACCCCCAGCTCTTTAAGATAATCAAGCTTGGCTGTAAGCCCATCAAAATCGCGGTTATATAAATCAACATACAAGGAGTACACAACAGCATCCTTGTACCAGTCATGATTCAGGTTTTCATCGGCTACTTTCAGGCTTTCAACTTCTTGCAGAAATGTTTCCAACAATTCCAGATCGTTCTGCGGATATAAATCTTCCCAATACCGCCTTAATAATTGTTTATTGCTCATTTTCAGTTTAATAAAGGTTATACACATTATCAGGCAAATATACGATTTGCAGATGGCTTCCCGAAACAAAAGCAGTTTAGCCTCGTGTAATATTCTCCGCAAACGATTACGGAATACTTTTCGAAAACGACTATTCATGATTAGAAATTATTAACAATCGATTGCGGTCGATTTTTGGATTGGACAAGTCGAAAACAGACTCTTTCTATGCCTGATTTCGTATTTTTACGTCCCTATTTAAAATCATATTAGACTTAATTCATCCACCATGAAAAAAGTTGTCCATTTGTTTTTCGTTTCCCTGATCAGCTTATGGCTCAGTTTGGGTTCCCTTTTTGCCCAAATTGACAAGCTTCGAATTGAGCCTCCCAATTGGTGGGCCGGTATGGAATGTTCTGAATTGCAGCTTATGGTTCATGGAGAAGACATTGGTTTTACCAGGCCTGTACTGCATTATCCAGGGGTTCAACTTAAGGAAACTGTGATGGTAGAAAATGCAAACTATCTGTTTTTAAATCTGGAATTACACCCAGAAGTGAAACCCGGAAAATTTACCATCAGTTTTGTAAAAGGCAAGGAAACCGTTTTTCAATACACTTACGAACTGAGGGAAAGGGAAGCTGGCTCAGCAAACAGACAAGGGTTTAACAATTCCGATGTAATCTATCTGTTGATGCCCGACCGCTTTGCCAATGGCGATCCCTCCAATGATAATGTGCGTGGCTATCACGAAAAAGCAAACCGTAAAAACCCCAATGGGCGCCATGGTGGCGACCTGGCAGGCATTGCCGACAAATTGGATTATTTTGAAGAATTGGGCGTTTCTACCCTGTGGCTCAATCCGGTGCAGGAAAACAATATGCCGGCCTACTCCTACCACGGCTATGCCATCACCGATTTTTACAAAGTGGATGCACGTTTTGGTACCAACGAAGATTTCCGCTTGCTTACAAAAAAGATGAACGAACGTGGCCTGAAGATGGTGATGGATATGGTATTCAACCACTATGGCACCGGTCATTGGTGGATGAATGACCTGCCCATGGAAAACTGGATTCACCAATGGCCCGAATTCACCCGCTCCAACTATCGGGGTGGCACCATTACAGACCCTTACGCCTCGGAAGCAGACAAAGAACTGATGCTTAAAGGTTGGTTCGACACCTCGATGGCCGATATCAACCAGGACAATCCGTTTATGGCCAACTATCTGATACAAAACAGCATCTGGTGGATTGAATATGCGGGCCTATCGGGAATCCGCATGGACACCTATCCTTATTCTTATAAAGATTTTATGGCCAGGTGGATGCAGCGCTTGCATCAGGAATACCCCCATTTTTCAGTTGTTGGAGAAGCATGGCTGAATGTGGCCCCACAAGTTGCTTATTGGCAGGACAACGACCGAAATCATGACGGTTTTCGATCGCACCTTGACATTGTATTTGATTTTCCTTTGAAATATGCCATTACGGATGCTTTCAACGAAGGAAATGGCTGGAGCACAGGTGTCGCTAGGTTGTATGAATCCTTAAGCCTCGATTATCTGTACAATGATCCTTACAATATGGTTGTTTTTGCCGACAACCATGATGCCGACCGCATTTTTACGCGTTTGGGCGAAGATATGCGCAAGCTGAAAATGGCGATGGCTTTTATGTTGACCGTGCGCGGCATACCACAAATCTACTATGGTACCGAAATCCTTATGACCGGCTGGGAACACGATGGCCACGGCCTGATCCGTGAAGATTTTCCGGGTGGCTGGCCCGGCGACAAAGTGAATGCCTTTAGCCACGAAGGAAGAACAGCTGAGCAAAATGACGCTTTTGACTTTATCAGCCTATTGACAAACTGGCGCAAGGGTAAAGAAGTTATCCATTACGGCCAACTTAAGCATTACATTCCCGAGGACGGCATTTATGTGTATTTCCGCTACAATGAGGATGAATCAGTTATGGTAATCCTGAACAACAATGACAAAAATAAAACCCTCAAAACAAGGCGCTTTGCTGAAAACCTGGAGGGCTATCGAACTGGGACAGATGTGCTTCACCGGACTTACTTCGATAATTTGAGTGAGATTGGTTTGCCACCTATGTCGGTGAGGATTATTGAACTGGGGAGGTGAGTTGGCAAAAGAGTTGGCTGTTGGCAAAAGAGTTGGCTGTTGGCAATAAACAGTTGGCAAGATAGAAGTACAAAATAAGTATAAAGTTAAAAAATGGGAAGTTTCAGGGATTTAACAGTTTATAAAAAAGCTTTTGCTTTGGCAATGGAAATCTTTGAGAAAACCAAGCTTTTTCCGAAGGAGGAGCGGTATGAATTAGTTGACCAACTCCGCAGATCTTCCAGAAGTGTTTGTAGAGCTATTGGTGAAGGTTACAGGAAAAGGCAATATCCTAAGCATTTTTCCAGCAAAATGAGTGACGCAGATATGGAAAATACTGAATCACAGGTTTCCATAGATTTCGCTAAATCGTGCGCATATATTTCAACCGAAATTTACAATGATCTTATCAACCAATCAGAAGAAGTCGGTAGAATGTTAAATCATATGATAAATAACCCTGAAAAGTACAAACCTCGAAATTTTATTGAATAAATCAGTTGCCAACTGTTTTTTGTTAACTGCACTTTAATATGAATGATATGGAAAATAAAACTCACTTATGAAAAACCTATTTCCTTTTAGAATGCATTTTTTAGCTTCAGCTATACTCTTTCTGCTCTGGGGTTCAATTTCAGCGCAAACTTTAAGTGTGCTTCCTAAAAACCCAACTATTGACGATACCCTCCTTTTCACATTCAATGCGGCTGAGGGCAATCAGGCTTTGATAGGCTATGATGAAGCCGTCTATTTTCATGCCGGACTAATCACTGCCGGAAGCACCGGAACCCACGACTGGAAAATGGTTGTCGGGGTATGGGGAAAGCATGATGAACGCACCATTATGCAGCCTATCGGTGGTGATTTATATGAATTTAAGATACACCCGCGAAGCTTTTTTAATATTCCAGAATCAACAATAGTTCAGCAAATTGCATTCGTTTTTAGAAATGAAAATGGGACGTTGGTTGCCAAAACAAAAGCCAACGAAGATTTTCTGATGCCTGTAAATGGCTTTGTACCTGCCGAGCACAGTCCGGGCGAAATGCTGATTAGTGAAAAACAGTACAAATCGCACCGCATGCTCAGCCACAATGCCTTGCTTGTTGACACCGATCAGGGAGCGCTAACGATCAGGCTTTTTGACGAAAATATCATTGAAGCGGCTTTTCATCCCGAAGGTTTCGTGCGATTCGATTCATCCAATGCGGTTGTGATGGAACCGAAAGGCATTGAAATGCACTTTAGTGAAACTCCGGCCCAGTTAAAAATTGAACTTCCTAAACTCACGCTGCTGGTGGACAAAGACCCCCTCCGTATTCACTTTAATAAACATGATAAATTGCTGTTGAGTGAGGAGAACGGTTTTTTTGCACGGGATATCAACCGTGGTTTCAGATTTAAACTCTCCGAAAACGAAAAACTCTATGGCACAGGCGAACGCGCCACCGGCATGGATTTAAGGGGTGAATATCTTGGGTTATACAACCGACCGCATTACGGCTACGAGCTGGGCGCAAGGGATTTGAATTATGTAATGCCCGTTGTGCTGTCCTCAAACAAATACCTGCTTTTGCTCGACAATCCCCAAAGAGGCTACCTGGATATGGGCCATTTTGAAAACGATGTGCTTGAATTTGGCACTATTGGCGGCCCAATGAAATACTATTTTATTGCCGCAGATGGCTACGATGGTTTGTTACACAGCTATAGCAAGCTCACAGGTTTTCAGCCCATGACCCCACGCTGGGCATTGGGTAATTTGCAATCGCGCATGGCCTACAAAACGCAGGAAGAAACCACACAGATTGTCAACCAGATGATCGAGGAAGACTTCCCCATTGATGCCATCATCATTGATTTTTATTGGTTTGGCGACAGCATTATGGGCCATATGGGACGCTTGGATTGGTTTTGGCAAAACTGGCCCGATCCGGTGGGCATGATTGCCGATTTCCGTAAAAAAGGGGTTAAAACTATTTTGATTACCGAACCCTATATTATTGATACACTCGAAAACTTCCGTATCACCTCCGAAATGGGATTGTTGGCCACCGATACGATGGGTAACACCTATGTGAACCGCGAATTCTATTTTGGCGATGCCGGTTTAATAGATATTTTCAAGCCCGAAGCAGCCCAATGGTGGTGGGACCAATATGTTCCGCAAATTGAAAACGGCGTTGCTGGCTGGTGGGGCGACCTGGGCGAGCCCGAAAGCCATCCTTCGGATATTATGCATGTGAATGGCATGGCCGACGAAGTGCACAATATTTATGCTCATTATTGGCACAAAATGATATGGGACAACTACCGCAAGAGTTATCCCGACACACGCTTATTTAACCTGAACCGCAGCGGATTTGCCGGATCGCAGCGCTACGGCATTTATCCCTGGACAGGTGATGTGGCCCGCAGCTGGGGCGGTTTGCAAGCGCAATTGCCGGCCATGCTGCACATGAGCCTGAGCGGATTGCCATTCATCCATGCCGATGCCGGTGGTTTTGCACTTGGCGAAAAAGACGAGGAGCTTTATACGCGGTGGTTGCAGTTTGCTGTGTTTACGCCCATTTTGAGGCCTCATGGTTCGGGTATCCCTTCAGAGCCCATCTTCTTTAATGATACCACCAAGCGCATTGTGCGCAATTTTATGAAGCTGCGCCACCAATTGATGCCCTATATTTATACTATGAGCTGGGAGAATTCCCAAACAGGCCTGCCCTTGGTAAAACCACTCTTTTTCTATCATGACGAACTGCATTTTGATGCCTTCGACCAGGCCTATTATTTTGGTAAAGACCTGCTGGTGGCCCCTGTGGTTCAGGCCGGCCAACAAAGCATGACCATACCACTGCCCGAAGGTATGTGGTACGATATATTCAAAGGAATACCCTTTGCAGGAAATACCAACCTCAACTTTGCTATAGAATACGAAACCATACCTGTTTTTGCACGCGCCGGCAGCATCATTCCACGTGTGGAACCGGTGAATACAACCGACCATTACAGCTCGAGGCGGCTCTACCTCCATACCTATCTGCCCCAGGCAGATGGAAACCTGAGCGGACAAATGTATGAAGACGACGGCTGGTCCTTCGGGGCTTTTGAAGATGGAGCCTATGAATTGCTTGATTTTTCGGGTAAGACTGATCAAAACCAAATGATTTTAAACATTTCCAGAAGTGGAAACGGCTATACCGGCATGCCCGAATCGCGCATGGTTGAATGGGTTTTTTATGGTAACGCCAGGGCTTTTAAGGAGGTAGTTGTTGACGGGCGCAAACTTGAGACAATAACTGATGCGGATCAAAACAAAGCTGGTTTCTGGTTAGGCATGGATGGCTTTTGGCGGTTGCGCGCGCGCTATGATGGCCATGAGCAGCAGATTCATATCGGAATGTAGGAATTTATTGTCAAGAAA
>CAYTUA010000557.1:0-3534 GCA_964440855.1 uncultured Lentimicrobiaceae bacterium | reverse complement strand
GCCAAAGCGATTGAATATGCTATTAGCCAGCCCGATCATGTGAATGTGGGGGAGGTATTGGTTATGCCAAGGACACAGGTGTAAAAAAAATGCACAGATTGGTTAAAACAACAAGCAGTCTGTGTATATTTTTTTACCTTGCCGCTTTTTTAGCCATTCCTCAATTATGTCTTATAATTTTGACAATCAGATAGACCGTCAAGGGACCTCCAGCGTGAAGTTTGACTTGCGTAAAACTTTTTTCGACAAGGATGATGTTTTGCCCATGTGGGTTGCCGATATGGATTTCGAAACCCCCGATTTTATTCGGGAGGCCATCATTGAAAGGGCAAAACATCCCATTTATGGCTACACTTTCAGGGATGATACTTATTACCAGCAAATTATTGATTGGTTTAAACGTCGCCACAACTGGCAGATTCAAAAAGATTGGATAGTGTTTAGTCCCGGTATCGTCCCGGCACTCAACCTTGTTGTGTTGGCACTTACCCAGCCAAAGGATGAGATAATTGTGCAGCCTCCGGTATATTTCCCCTTTTTTGGAGCAGCTACCGAACATGATAGGGGGCTGATTTACAATCAACTGATTAAATCTGATTCAACTTATACTATTGATTTCGACCTATTGGAACAGCAAGCAAAAAGCGCTCGTATGCTTTTGCTGTGCAACCCGCATAACCCGGTTGGCCGCGCGTGGAAAAGGGATGAACTTGAGCGTCTTGCAGAAATCTGCCTGAAGCACGACCTGCTGGTGCTGTCAGATGAAATACACGCCGACCTGGTACTTCCTGGATACAGGCACCATGTTTTTGCTGATTTATCCCCTGAAATAGCGGCAAAAACGATAACAGCACACGCCCCCAGCAAAACCTTTAACCTGGCCGGACTAGCCACTTCCTCCCTTATTATTTCTGATGAGGTATTGAGAAAGAAAGTGACGGGAATATATGATAAAATGCATGTAGGCCATGGTAATCTTTTTGGTATTACGGCATCCAATGCTGCTTTTGAGCACGGAGACAAATGGCTTGACGAAATGCTTGACTATGTGGATAATAACATACAATATGCTGTTGGTTTCCTTCAGGAAAAGATGCCTAAAATCAAGGTGTATGTGCCTGAAGCAACCTATATGGTCTGGCTTGATTTTGCAGCTTATGGGATGGATGATGCTGAGCTGAAACGATGCATGATTGAAGAAGCGGGACTTGGATTGAGTCCGGGCAGTATGTTTGGGCCGGGGGGCGATGGCTTTATGCGCATCAACCTGGCTTGTCCCCTGGCCACTGTGCGCCTGGCGATGGGGAAACTTTATGCTGTTTTTTCGGAACTTTAAACGTCTATTGACGTACAAAAACCATAAAAGTGCAACGAATCGCTATTATGCCCAAAAAGTTTTATTATTACCTGTTGCTTGCTGCTGTGATTTTGTTTTTTAGTTCAAACATAATGCAGGCACAGTATTATGTTTACAAAGGACCCAGCTATGTGGCCATCAATGGAGGCTATTCCCTGCCAAACAGCAACTTTGGCAAAATGAAAGATAACCTTAATTATGGCACTTTTGTAAAACCGGGTATGAACCTGGGGGTGGAAGGGGCCTATTTTTATTCCGAGAATATTGGCTTTGGCATGCTTGTGAATGTACATTACCACGCAATTGATTTGGAACAGATTGAGCAAGAATACCTGAGTTTTTATACGGATTATTCTCAAGCCAAGGCTGATGTAAAACCCTTTGTGACGATAGCACCCATGATGGGTTTTTTTGCAGACCTACCTGTTAGCGATCAGTTCTCAATTACTTTCAAACTGTTATCTGGTTTTTATATAGCGCGCAAACCTGAAGGTAAAGTGGTTTTGTCAGGCCCTGTGCCAAATACTTATGATGAGAAATTTGCTATTGCTACAAATTTCGCAATCTACAACAGTGCCGGAATTAGATACAGTCCCTTTTACCACTGGAGCCTGCACTTGAATGCTGAATTTGTGAGTAGTACTTTTAACTTTGAGTTTGAAAATGAGGGCAAGGATGTAATTCAAAAACAACTGGTGCGTTCCATACTCTTTACGGCTGCCATTGCATACAGGTTCAATCCCAGGTAAATCAACGCTTTTCATTGGTAGATATACTGTTGTTATTGAAACCTTTATCTGATATTTTTCGTTTACAATATTCCATTCATATAGAAGCTTATCATGAAAATACTAAAGCTTGTCGGAATTGTGGTTCTTATCCTGGCGGCTCTGCTGTTAACAATACCCGCCTTTTTACCTAGCACTGTTCAGGTTTCCGAAAGCAAATTGGTTCATGCCGATCCTACACTGGTGTTCAGACAGGTGAATAATTTGACCAACAGAATTGTTTGGAGCCCTTTTGAGGCTGAAGATCCGGATATAATTTCCCACTTCGAAGGTAGCCCCATAGGTGCCGGCTCCATTCATCGCTGGAAAAGCTCCAAACTTGGAGATGGAAGTCTTACTATTGTTGAAAGCCAGCCATATTCCTATGTGCTCAGCCGAATAAGATTTAATGGGGGAGATATGATCTGTGATGAATGGTTCTTTGAAGAAAAACAGGATGGTGTACATGTTAACTGGACTATTACCTTTGAAAAATTGGGGTATCCATTAGGACGAATTGCAGGCCTGTTTATTCCGGGTTTTGTTAAAGGTGCCCTGCAAAAAGGGTTAATTAATCTAAAGCAGATAGCCGAACAGAAGAAACCACCATATGAAGTTATGGAGTTGCTCATTGAACCGATTTCAGCTATTTGTGTTATTGATTCAGTTTCTAATAGCAAGTATGATAGCGTTGTTTGGGCGAATCATTCCCTTTTGTCGGAATATGCCCAACTGACAGGACTGGATATTGCTGGTAATCCATTTGCTGTTTTTGAAGATTTCCGAGATGATGGCTTAATGAATATAAGGGTATGTTTGCCGGTTTGGGATAGCGAGTTGCGCGAGAGTGGCCGCATACTGCTTTATGAATATCCTGGAGGAAATGCCATTATGGCAACCCATTACGGCCATACCGATTCCTTGGGGCGGGTTCACACTGAACTCAAACTGCATGCGGCAGAATTTCAAATTCCACTCGAAGGTATCGCATTCGAAGTATATCACAAAGGCCGTTTTGATAGTGAATTTCCTGATGAATGGATTACAGAGGTGTTCTATCCAATTGTTTTACAGGAATGAAGATGGCCTGTAAAGATGGTTGAAATCTTAATCGAACCGATAATTTCTAAAGACATGGCATTTCCTTTTCGAATTTTTTCGTTCAAGCTGAGGTGCGGAATAGCTGATAATAACTTGACTTCTACGGAGTCATTGCCTATTGAGATAAACTTAAATGCATGAACCGTTCATTGTCAGACCTTGATCAAAGCAAGAAACGCATCTTCATCAATAATGGGTATTCCCAGTTTCTCTGCTTTTTCACGTTTGGCCGGCCCCATTTGATCGCCGGCAAGCACATAGTCTGTTTTTGCAGAAATGGAAGATGTGTTTTTGCCACCATGCTGCTCA
>CAYTUA010000556.1:0-4419 GCA_964440855.1 uncultured Lentimicrobiaceae bacterium | reverse complement strand
GGCTGCTTACCGAAGTTAAGAAACGCCAGTTAGCCGAAAGTAATAACGCATAATGACCGAAAGTACGATGGAAACCAGAAATATAAGAAAAGAAAGAATCGGTGTGGTTGTAAGCAACAAAATGGACAAGTCCATTACTGTTGAGATTCAGCGCCGCGTAAAACATCCCATGTACGGAAAGTTTGTTAAAAAGTCGAGCCGCTTCATGGCGCACGACGAAACAAACGACTGCAATATTGGTGACAAGGTCCGCATCGTGGAAACACGTCCGCTGAGCAAGAATAAGTGTTGGAGATTGCAAGAAATAATCGAAAGGGCTAAATAATATGATACAGCAAGAATCAAGATTAGCAGTAGCTGATAACAGCGGGGCAAAAGAAGTATTGTGCATCAGGGTGCTTGGTGGAACAGGCAGGAGATATGCCCACATCGGCGACCAGATAGTGGTTACGGTAAAGCATGCTTTGCCAAGTGGCAACATTAAAAAGGGTACCGTAGCCAAAGCTGTTGTGGTACGCACCAAAAAGGAAACAAGACGCAACGATGGCTCTTACATTCGCTTTGAAGACAATGCTGTTGTGCTGCTCAATACTGCCGGTGAGATGATCGGCACCCGTATCTTTGGACCCGTAGCACGCGAATTGAGGGAGAAGCAGTTTATGAAAATCGTATCACTTGCGCCCGAAGTGCTTTAATAATATTTAAAAGAGTGAGAACCATGTCGAAATTTAACATAAAAAAAGGTGACACTGTGCTTGTGATTGCTGGCGAAGACAAAGGCCAGAAAGGCAAGGTGATGATGGTGAATGTTGAGAAACAAAGGGCTATAGTTGAAAACCTTAACCTGGTTTCAAAACATACCAAACCCAATGCCGACAACCCCAAAGGGGGGATCATCAAAAAGGAAGCACCCATCCATGTTTCAAACCTGAAGCTAGTTGATAGCGCTGGTAAACCCAGCAGGATTGGACGCAAAAAGGATGAGAAGTCAGGTAAATCAGTCCGTTATTCAAAAACTACAGGGGAGGTAATTAAGTAATGAGCTATCAGCCCAGATTAAAAGAACAGTATCGCAGCGAGATCGTGCCTGCTTTGAAAGAACGCTTCAACTATACAAGCGTTATGCAGGTTCCACGCCTGTTGAAAATCTCGCTCAACCAAGGAATTGGTGCAGCGCTTACCGATAAGAAACTGATTGACTACGGTGTTGAGGAAATGACCAACATCACCGGACAGAAAGCAGTTCCCACTATATCAAAGCGCGACGTGTCGAACTTTAAATTGCGCCGGGGCAACCCCATCGGAGTGCGTGTAACCTTGAGGGGCGACAAAATGTATGAATTCCTCGAACGGCTTATAGCTGTGGCCCTGCCGCGTGTGCGCGACTTCAGGGGAATCAGCGATAAAGGATTTGACGGAAGGGGTAATTACAGCTTCGGTATTACCGAACAGATCATTTTCCCTGAAATTGATATAGACAAGGTGAACAGAATGAACGGTATGGATATCACTTTTGTAACTTCAGCCCCAACCGATAAGGAAGCACTGGAGTTGCTTAAAGCATTTGGTCTTCCATTTAAGAATCAAAAAAAGTAACAGAGCATGGCAAAAGAGTCAATGAAAGCGCGTGAGCGCAAAAGACAGAAAATGGTAGAGAAATACGCTGCTAAACGCGCTGCTTTAAAAGCAGCCGGCGATTACGAAGCATTACAAAAACTGCCACGCAATGCCTCTCCGGTACGCTTGCACAATCGTTGCCAGCTTACAGGACGCCCCAAAGGATACATGCGCCAGTTTGGTGTTTCCCGTATCAATTTCAGGGAAATGGCACTTAAAGGCCTGATCCCCGGAGTAAAAAAAGCCAGTTGGTAACCACTTAATTACGCAGCAAAAAATGAATACTGATCCAATTGCAGATTATTTAACCCGATTAAGAAATGGCGTAATGGCCAAACACAGGGTAGTTGAAGTTCCGGCTTCGAACACCAAGAAAGCCATCACCAAGATTCTTTTCGAAAAAGGTTATATCCTGAATTATAAATTTGAAGAAGATGATAAACAAGGCATCATTAAAATAGCTTTGAAATATCATCCGGTTACAAAAATGCCCGCATTGACTAAACTCGAACGCGTTTCGCGTCCAGGTCTGCGTCAATATGCCGATGCAAGCAGCTTGCCGCGCGTTTTGAATGGACTGGGGATTGCCATAGTATCCACTTCAAGCGGCATTATGAGTGATAAAGAAGCACGAAATCTCCATATCGGAGGCGAAGTGTTGTGTTACATCAGTTAAGACTAAGGAGAAACGAGAATGTCAAGAATAGGTAAATTACCCATACAGTTGCCCGCTGGAGTTGAGGTTTCAATATCCGCTGAAAATGTGGTTACAGTGAAAGGAAAATTGGGCACGCTTGAACAAAAGGTTGATCCCGCGATCAATGTTAAGGTGGAAGGAACCGACCTCATACTCGAGCGCAGCTCGGAAGCAAATGATGTTCGTGCCCGACACGGACTTTACAGGTCCTTGCTCAATAATATGGTCATCGGTGTTACCGAGGGGTATCATGTTGTTCAGGAATTGGTTGGTGTAGGTTACAAAGCTGAAGCCAAAGGCCAGATACTGGAAATGTCGTTGGGGTATTCCCACAACTTCTTTTTCCAACTCCCCGAAGAGATTAAGGTTGAAACAGTTACCGAAAGGGGAAAGAACCCGCTCATTAAAATGTCTTGCATCGATAAGCAACTTATCGGTCAGGTAGCGGCAAAAATTCGCTCGTTGCGTAAACCTGAACCATACAAGGGTAAGGGTATTAGGTTCCAGGGTGAAGTCCTCAGACGTAAAGCTGGTAAAACCGCTGGTAAATAAGCATTGAATCATAAAGCCTAAAGGCATAAAATACCCATAATCAAATGGCTACCAAGAATAGGAAAGAATTAAGAAGAAACAGCATTAAAAAAAGGATCAGAAAGATTGTGAAGGGAACAGCTGATCGCCCACGCATGACTGTTTTCAGAAGCAACAAGCAGATTTATGTGCAACTGATCGATGATCAGAACGGGCAAACACTGATGTCCGCAGGATCTATTGCGAAAGATGAAGCTGCTGAAAAGGTAAATAAGATTGAGCAGGCAAAGAAAGTTGGTAAAAGCATTGCCGAAAAAGCAGTTGCTGCCGGTATAGAACAAATTGTTTTCGACCGCAACGGATATTTGTATCATGGAAGAGTTAAGTCGCTAGCTGAAGCTGCGCGTGAAGGAGGATTAAAATTCTAAAAAATTATGTCAGACGTAAACGTAAAAAGAGTAAAATCCAGCGAAATCGAGTTTAAGGACCGATTGGTAAGCATCCAACGTGTTACGAAAGTAACCAAGGGTGGACGAACATTCAGCTTCTCGGCTATTGTTGTTGTTGGTAACGAGAATGGCGTGGTTGGCTATGGCTTGGGAAAAGCCAAAGAGGTAACCTCTGCCATCGCTAAAGGAATCGACGATGCCAAAAAGAATCTGATCAAAGTGCCTGTTCTTAAAGGAACGGTTCCGCATGAGCAATACGGAAAGTATAGTGGTGCGCTTGTGTTTATCAAGCCCGCCTCAGAAGGTACTGGCGTAATCGCCGGTGGTGCCATGCGTGCTGTGCTCGAAAGTGTTGGTGTTAAAGATGTATTGGCCAAATCCAAAGGTTCGTCCAATCCCCACTCTGTGGTAAAAGCTACCATCAACGCGCTCACACAGCTGCGTGATGCTCATACCGTGGCCCAGGTAAGGGGCGTTGATTTGGATACAGTATTTAACGGATAAAACGACTAAGCATGAAAAGAGTAAAAATTACCCAGATCAAAAGTGGGATAGGCAGGACCAAAAAGCAAAAAGATACACTTGTTGCCCTTGGATTCCGACGTCTGAACCAATCGCGCGAGGTCGAACTTTCACCTGCTATCGAAGGCATGGTTGACAAAGTGAAACACCTCTTGAAAATAGAAGAAGTTTAATTGTATAAACGAAGGAAATATATACTACAATGGATTTAAGCAATCTAAAACCGGCCAAAGGTGCTGTTAAAAGGAAAAAGCGAATAGGCCGTGGTCAGGGATCGGGCTTTGGCGGAACATCTACACGCGGACACAAAGGTGCCGGCTCAAGGGCTGGAAATACACGCCGTTTTGGTTTCGAAGGTGGCCAGATGCCATTGGTTCGCCGCGTTCCTAAATTTGGCTTTAAAAACATCAACCGCAAAGAATACAGGGCCATCAACCTGAGCTCGCTGCAAACCCTTGCCGATCAAGGCATCAGGACTATTGATGTAAAGGGGCTGGTTCAGCACGGCCTGGCGCACAAAAACGACCTTATTAAGGTGTTGGCCAAAGGCGAATTGAAAGCGAAACTGGAAGTTAAAGTACATGCATTCTCAGCTACCGCCAT
>CAYTUA010000555.1:0-8077 GCA_964440855.1 uncultured Lentimicrobiaceae bacterium | reverse complement strand
AGATGGACAAAGTTTGACAATGATCGATATGCCGGGGGTTTTCCTTCCAAATAATGAAGGCGCACCCAACTTGCCGGGTAATGGACGCTATGTGGCTGTTCCCAATGGGGCCACACCCACATTGATTGTCCACCAGGCACGGAAGGAAACTATTGAGAATATTGATTTCCTACCCGCACCCAATATCCCCATGGCCAATGATGACGATCCTTTGGTGTATGCCAAGGACCTGACAATTTACGAAAGGGATGCCTTTTACCCTGCTGAGCCTTTTGTGCTGTCGGAAGTAACTTCTATAAGAGGCATTGACATGGTGATGCTGGGCATTACACCATTTCAATACAATCCGGTGACAAAGCAACTCATCATCTATTACGACATTGAAGTAGAAGTGGTATTCGAAGGCGGATCATCCGAAATTGGCGACAGCCGTTTACGCAGCCGCTGGTGGGACCCCCTTGTGAAGGATGCGCTGATCAACTATGATATTTTACCTGACGTGAACTATAGCGAGCGATTCAAATCGCTCATCAACAACCGCTCTACAGGTGCCGAATACTTGGTTATTGTACCTGACAATGCCGATTTCATAGCCTGGGGCGATTCCATCAAGATGTTCCGTAACAGACAAGGCATCAAAACACAGGTGGTTACTACAACTGAAATTGGCGGAAACGACCACAACCTGATTAAAAGTTACCTGGTAAATGCATATAACAATTGGGACATGCCTCCAGTGGCCGTTTTATTGCTTGGAGATTATGGCACATCCGGCAACACCATTACGTCGCAATACCGCACTGACCATCCTTATGGTGGCTCATCAGCTTATGTTTCGGATAACTTCTATGCTGACATCACAGGAAACAATATGCCCGACATCGTACTGGCGCGCATAACAGCCCGCACACCGGCCGAATTGCAGATTATGGTGAATAAATTCCTCCAGTATGAGCGCAATCCACCAACCAATCAGCATTTTTACGACAATCCCGTTACAGCTATGGGCTGGCAAACAGAGCGCTGGTTTCAGCTATGCTCTGAAACTGTTAATGGTTTTTTGGAATATGAATTGAACAAAACGCCCCTACGCCAGAATAATATCTACAGTGGTGCCCCCGGTGATGTTTGGTCAACTGCTTCGAACACAGCCACTGTTGTTAATACCTTTGGCCCATTGGGATTGAATTATATTCCCCAAACACCTGCACACCTCAACGGTTTTGGCTGGAATGCCAATGCCAGCAGCATCAATCAGGCCATCAATGCGGGTGCTTTCATGGTAATGCACCGCGACCACGGCCTCGAAACCGGTTGGGGCGAACCCCACTACCGCAACGAACACCTTCCGGGATTGAACAACGACGACCTCACATTTGTGTTCTCTATCAATTGCCTTACCGGAAAATTTAACTGGACAGGTGGTGAGTCTTTCACAGAAGCCATGCACAGACATCCTAAAGCAGCCCTCGGACTGACAGCAGCCAGTGAAATCTCTTATTCTTTTGTAAACGACACCTATGTTTGGGGATTGATGGACAATATGTGGCCTGAATTTCTGCCCGATCATGGCACAAACCCACCATCGCGTGATGTGTTGCCCGCCTTTGGCAATGCGGCAGGCAAATACTTCCTGCAACAGTCGAACTGGCCTTATAATCCACAGCACAAGATGATTACCTATTATTTGTTTCACCATCATGGTGATGCCTTCAGTACGGTTTACACCCAAATGCCGATGGAACTTACTGTAAATCATTTGCCGGCTATCATCAGCACCATGACCGAAGTGGAAGTAACTGCCAACCCCGGTGCATTGATTGCCCTCTCTGTTGACAACGAAATTATTGGCGTTGGAGAAGGCACAGGCTCGCCTGTGGCCATTCCCATTGCCCAGCAACTACCAGGTGATAACATACTGATAACTGTAACCCTGCAAGACCATTACCGCTATGAAGCGTTGATTGACATTATACCACCTGAAGGCCCCTATGTAATCTCCAATGCCACGGTAATCAATGATGAACAGGGCAATAGCAATGGTATTATTGACTTTGGCGAAACCGTTGATCTGAGCGTTGAACTTAAAAATATTGGCGTAGAAACAGCCACATCAGTGCAGGCAACATTAACAACAGCCGTGCCTTATGTGACCTTTGTGAATGAGGTACAGGAATTTGGTGACCTTGAGCCGGACCAAACAAATATGATTGAAAATGCCTTCTGCTTTGAAGTAAGTGACGATATACCCAACAACACCCCGCTGGAGTTTGTGTTGGAAATCACCGGTAGCGAAGACTCCTGGACTTCCAATATCAATATGGTGGCCTATGCACCTGAGTTTGATGTAAGCCACTATGTTATTGGCGACCTCAATGGCAATGCCAACGGCAGGCTCGATCCGGGTGAAACAGCCAATATTTCGGTATTTGTGAACAACATCGGTGGAAGCGATGCGCTGGAAGCCATTGGCAACCTATTGCTTAATGATCCATGGATCACTGTACATAACAGCAGCCATGAGTTTGGCACATTCGCTTCAGAATCCATTCGCAATGCCCTCTTCAGTGTAACAGCCAATCCAAATACACCTCCAGGCTACACCTTTGGATTTGATTTTCTTGTTGAATCGGGTAATTACAGCACAACACAAAACTTTACTGCTAAAGTAGGTGCAATCCTGGAAGATTTTGAATCAGGTGATTTCACTGCTTACGAATGGGAGTTCTCAGGTCAGCAGCCTTGGCAAATAAACACAGTGAACCCCTACGAAGGTGCCTACAGTGCCAAGTCCGGCCCCATCTCGCACAGTCAACAAACCCGCATGGGATTGCAATATGAGGTAGGAACTGATGATACGATCTCATTCTACAGGCGTGTTTCATCAGAATCCAATTACGATTACCTGCGTTTTTACATCAATGGCGAACAAATGGCCCAGTGGTCAGGCAATGTTGGCTGGGGAAAGGTATCTTTCCCTGTTGAGGCAGGAAATAATCTGTTTATTTGGGAGTATATGAAAGACAATATGGTAAGCTCAGGAGAAGATGCCGCCTGGGTTGACTATATTTCACTGCCTGCTCCGATAATTACAAGCGGATGGGCCGGCAACAATGCCGACATCTGTGAATCGGAAACTTTGCAACTCGAAGCCCAGGCCAATCATTTTGAAAGCCTGGAATGGACCACAAGCGGCGATGGCAGCTTTGATGACCCAACCATATTAAATCCCATTTATACACCTGGAAATGAGGATATCACTAACGGTGAAGCTATGCTTACATTGACTGTTACAGGCGAAAACAACAGCATAGTTGACGAGCTGCTGCTTGCCATCCATCCCAGTCCGGTCATTGCAAACTTAGCTGATGCTGCTGTGTGCCACGGAGATATTTTTGAGGTGAATAATGCCGAAGCTGAACACTACGATTTACTTGTTTGGGAAAGCTCAGGTACCGGCATTTTTGACGATGCACATGCTTTGCATCCTATTTACACTCCAGGCATTGAAGATTATGAGGCAGGAAGTGTTGTGCTCACACTTTGGGCACATGGTTTCGAAAGCTGCGAACCAGCTCAAGGTGAAATTACCTTGCAATTCAACGCCTTACCTTCTGCACAGTTATCAGGAAATCAGGAAATTTGTCTTGGTGAGGAAGCTACACTTTTGGTTGAGCTTAGCGGAACAGCACCATGGGAATTGACTTTGGCCAATGATATGGGCACACATAACATAGACGCATCACCCTGGCAATGGGCGGTTAGCCCAGAAGTAACAACTGCATTTGCGCTTGTTGACGTGACCGATGCCAATGGCTGTGCTGCTGATGCCACCGGTGAAGCCACTGTGCAGCTAAACTATGCCCCTGCAGCACCAGAACAGGCTGTTGGTATGGATACAATCGACTTGTTCATCACAACACAAACAGTGTATATGATTGAGGAGGTTGAATTTGCCAATGCCTATACCTGGCAGCTTGAACCCGCAGAAGCCGGAAATATGTTGATGGATGGCACACAATTAACAGTCGATTGGGATGTTGAATTCAGGGGACAGGCATTTATTACCGCAATGGCGGAAAATGACTGTGGAATCGGAGAAGCCTCAACAGCCCTCGAAATCGAATTGTACAGCACCGTTGGTTTGGATGAGAACGCGATGATAGAAGCCAGCGTTTACCCCAACCCTTCCGAAGGGTATTTCACCATTTCCATGCATAGCCTGCAAAAAACTGAAGCTGTGATCAACATCCGGAATATGATGGGTGAATTGGTTTATAAAGAAGTCATTACGATAGACGCCAAACAATTAAGCAAAACACTTAATTTGAAGCACTTAAGCAACGGAAACTATATCCTGAGTCTGGAAAGCAATGACGGCTTGAGCATCAAGCGAATAGTTATTCAAAAATAAACCACAATAGTACATACCAGACCACTGCATTAAGTAGAACAACTTTTACTTAATGCAGTGGTTTTTTTTACGTTTTTTCTTAACTGAATGTTAAATTCATCTGCCTATACAAGCTTTTAATTACTTTTGTTATTGCTTATTGCTTTCAATTAAATTCAAAATCAATATTTACTATGAAAAGAATCTTTACATTGTTGCTAACTGCAATGTTTCCTTTGTTGCTGCTGGCAAGCACACAAGGACAAAACAATCCGGTTACAACTGATTTAACGCAAGAAATGGCGAATGCAGGTGCAACTGATCAGTTGCGCATCAACATCCGTCTTGCTCAGCAGTATGATGCTGAGTCATTTAACCATATCCGTCAGAACATGACCCGCCAACAAAGGCGTAGCTATGTAGTGAACGAACTCAAATCGTTTGCAGCACAAACGCAGCAATCTGTGCTGAATGAGTTGGAAAATCTTCAACTGGCTGGAGAAGTAAACCAGGTGCGCGCACTTTGGATTGCCAATGTCATCAATTTATATGCAACCCCTGCTGCCATTGAGCAACTGGCCCAACATGCTGATATCGCCCGTATCGACATAGATGAAGAACGCATATTGATTGACCCTGTTGAGTTTTCTGATGCCACAGAAGATCAATTGCGTGAAATCACCTACAATGTTTCCATCATGAATGTTCCGCAGGTATGGGAAATGGGCTTTACAGGCCAGGATGTTGTAGTAGCAGTATTGGATACAGGTGTAAATTACAACCACAACGATTTGGTAAACAATATGTGGGAACATCCCGATTTTCCATTCCACGGCTGGAACTTCACCAATAATACCAACAACCCGATGGACTTTCAAGGACATGGCACTCACTGTGCCGGTACTGTTGCCGGTGATGGCGCTTCCGGGTCGCAAACAGGCATGGCACCATCAGCAAAAATTATGGCCCTTCAAGTGCTTACAGCCAGTGGTGGAGGTACTGAGTCAGGTGTTTGGGCCGGTATTGAGTTTGCTGTTGAATATGGTGCAGATGTGCTAAGTCTTTCCCTTGGCTGGCAGCACTCATGGGGCCCTGACCGTGCAACATGGCGCGCAACCATGGACAACGCTCTGGCGGCCGGCGTAGTTGCTTCTGTAGCAGCTGGTAACGAAGGCAACCAACAAGGTTCCTATCCCATTCCAAGTAATGTGCGCACACCTGGTGATGTGCCGGCACCATGGCGCCATCCTGACCAACCCGATACAGGAACACGATCAGCAGTAGTATGTGTGGGCGCTACCAACCAAAGTGATAACATTGCCGGTTTCTCAAGCCGCGGACCAGTTACCTGGCAAAACGTTTCCCCCTATAACGACTATGAGTATAGTCCCGGGGAAGGCCTTATCCGCCCTGACGTGGTTGCTCCCGGTGTTGATGTAAAATCATTGCGCCACAATAACAATACAGGCTATACCACCATGAGCGGCACTTCTATGGCCACACCAGGAGTAGCTGGAGTAATGGCATTGATACTGTCAAAAAACCCGGGTATCACCCCAGAAGAAATGAGCCAATTGCTTGAGGAAACTGCCCTGCCCCTTTCAGCAAACAAAAGCAATACTTTTGGATCAGGACGTGTAGATGCCCTCGAAGCAATCCTGAATACAAGTTTCCCCGGACCAGTATATGCCTATCACAACATCAATGATGAAGAAGGCAATAACAACGGTCAGGTAAATCCCTCCGAGTTTATCACCCTTGATTTGGCTCTTGTGAACAATTCCGACCAGCTTTTCGAAGGGGTTGAAGCCTATGTGTACACTGAGTCACCCTATATTGCCATCATGGATTCGATGGTGATTTTTGGTGATTTTGGCACCGAGCAAACCATTGAAGTTGCTGATGCCATTTCATTCCAGGTAGCAGACAACATCCCTGGTTCGCATCAAATTATATTTAATGTGGAATCTACTGATGGTACAGAAATATGGAAAAGCAATTTTGAAATTATCGCAGGTGCACCCCGCTTGCAAATGACAAGTTTCACCATCGATGATTCGGAAGGCAATGACGATGGCATGCTTGACGTTGGGGAGGATGCCGACGTGAACATCAACCTGTTCAACAGCGGCCAAATGATAGTGGAAGAGTCGGTTGTTCATTTATCAACCAGCAGTCCGTTTATCACTGTCAACGATGATCAGCAAATGTTTGCCAATATTGCGCCATTTGGGTCTGCTCTAGCCAGTTTTCCTGTAAGTGTTTCTCCGGCAGCACCCATCGGCGAACCATACAGCATAACAGTTGATGTAAACTATGGCGCATACCATTTATCCCGCACGTACAATATGCGTTTAAGCCCGCTGTTTGAAGATTTTGAATCTGGTGATTTCAGTAAGTTTGAATGGGAATTTGCAGGAAACCAGCCTTGGATAATGGCGGGTACCGGTACTTTTGAAGGCAGTTACAGTGCCCGTTCAGGCAATATCAGCCATAGTCAGTCGTCATCCATGCAAGTGGAGATGGAAGTGGCAACGGAGGATTCAATCCGGTTTATGGCCAAGGTGAGTTCTGAAGCAGATTACGATTACCTCCGTTTTTATATTGACGATGCCCTTGCAGGCCAATGGTCTGGTGAATTGGCCTGGACTGAGTTGGCCTTCCCCGTAGATCCTGGTATGCGTACTTTCCGATGGGACTATTCCAAAGATGGTGCAGTCAGCAATGGCAGTGATGCTGCATGGGTTGATTATATTATTTTTCCACAGCCCGTCACCACCACCGCCTACGCCGGACAGGATGCCGTTATTTGCGTAGGACAGGATTTTGAAACTGAAGCTATTGTGATGAATGCTGTTGAAATTACCTGGGAAACCGATGGGGATGGAACTTTTGAAAATCCAAATAGTGCCAACACATTATATACCCCCGGAGAGACCGATATTGAAACCGGAAGCGTAAACTTAAGCCTTACCGTGTTGGGCGAGGATGAAGTGACCAAAACTGATGAGATGATGCTTTCGATAAACCCACCTGTGGAAGCTACAGCAGGCGATGACCGCGCCATATGCATGGGCAGTGTTTTGCATATCACGGAAGCTACAGCCGAAAATCATGCCGCTTTGTACTGGATGAGCTCAGGATCAGGTGATTTCGATGAAATGCACCAGCTTGAAACCATCTACACCCCCTCGGAAGAGGACTATGCAGCTGGGATGGTTACAATCACATTGGTAGCCGAAGGCCACGGACAATGCGATGATGTGCATGCCACTTTCGAATTGAGCTTCAGCCCCGAACCCGAAGTTTTACTTGCTGAAACCATGGAAGCCTGCAGCAACTTACCAGTAGTTATTGATGCCACAGCCAGCAACTTCAGTGCATTGCTTTGGTCAACATCCGGAACTGGAAGTTTTACTAACGAAACAGCCTTGGAAACATCCTATTTGCCTTCGGAAGAGGATTTGGCATCAGGCAGCTTAACGCTTAGTCTGACAGCCACAGGCGTTGAAGGATGTGGCGATGTAAGTGGCGAAACAATTCTGAGCTTTATTGCAGCCCCAAGCGCTACAGCCACTGGCAATATGGAGTTCTGCATGGGTGAATCAGCAGAAATCACTATACACTTAAGCGGCAGTGCACCTTGGGTGATTGATTTGAGCGAAGGCTTTGATGAAATTACAA
>CAYTUA010000554.1:0-4530 GCA_964440855.1 uncultured Lentimicrobiaceae bacterium | reverse complement strand
TGCTTACAATATTTAAAAATATTTATCAATAAACTTTAATAATATTACAATTAGCTGAATTTAAGTTAACTATTCATATTTTTGTAAACGAAGCTTTAAACATTTAAAACCTAAAAATATGAAATTTGATCCAGCAAGTAACATTCAGGACCTGAAACAGTTTGGCGAATATGGCGATGTAAACCCTTCCATAACCGATTCGGCAACTTACACTTTTATGCAAGCCAAAACCATGTCAGAAACATTTGAAGGTGAAGCTGAAGGATGTTTTTTGTATTCGCGACATTGGAATCCCAGCAACAAATACCTTTCTGATGCCCTGGCAGCCATGGAAGGAACCGAAGCAGCCTGGGTTACAGGCAGCGGTATGGGAGCCATTACGTGTGCCATCTTGCAATTGTGCAGTGCAGGCGACCATATTGTCAGCAGCATGACCACTTATGGCGGCACTTTTGCCTTTATGCAGAATTACCTGCCCAAGTTCAATATTGGGGTCACTTTTGTTGATATCACCGACCATGAAGCCGTTGAATCAGCGATCAGGACCAACACTAAAATGATTTATACTGAAACCATGACAAACCCCTTGTTGCAAATCAGTGATATTCCAACATTGGGTAAAATAGCTGACAAACATGGCGTTAAATTGGTGGTTGATAACACTTTTACACCCATGATGGTAGCCCCCGCCCGTTTGGGTTCGCATGTGGTGGTTTACAGCCTGACCAAGTTTATCAATGGAAAAAATGATTGCGTGGGTGGCGCTATTTGTGCTGATGCTGAATTTATCAATGATTTGCTCAATGTGAACAATGGTACAGCCATGTTGCTGGGGCCTGTGCTGGACCCCCTGCGCAGTTCAAACATCCTTAAAAACCTGCACACCCTGCATATCCGCATGAAGCAACACAGCCACAATGCCATGTATCTGGCCCATAAGTTTAAAGAAGCGGGTTTGAAATTCAATTATCCGGGCATGGATACACATCCCGGCCACACATTGCTTAAAAGCATGATGGACCCACAGTTTGGGTTTGGTGGCATGATTGCCATTGATATGGAGAAAGCCGAAACGGCCAATGCACTGATGGAAATGATGGAATTGGAAGATGTTGGATATCTGGCTGTTAGTCTTGGTTATTTCAAAACTATTTTCAGTAATTCAGGCAAAAGCACTTCCTCAGAAGTGCCTGAAGAAATCCAACGGAAAATGGGGCTTTCCGAAGGCCTGATCCGTTTCAGCGTGGGCTTGGACAACGACATCGACCGCACCTGGCAGCGCATCAAGAAATGCCTGATTCAAATGGAATTGATTTAGCAGTGCTGTTTTATAGATTTTTGTCCCCGTGCAAAGCGCTGCTGCACTTTGCACGGGGACAAACATTTTTGGGGAGCAAAGCATTTGCCTACATGATTTATTGGCTAAAAAACCGACATGCCCGAATAGGTGGTAAAACGCTCCATGGCTTCAATGCCCGCAATGGAATTGCCAAAGGCATTCAGTGCCGGCGACCAGCAGGCCATACTCAGTTTATTGGGGATAACTGCCACAATACCACCACCAACACCACTTTTTCCGCTCATGCCTACCCGAAAAGCAAAGTCTCCTGATTCGTCATACAGGCCGGTGGTTATCATCAAGGCATTCAGGCGTTTGGTCTGACTGGGATTCAATATTGGCTGGCTATTGTGGGGATTGATGCCCCCGTTTGCCAAAAAAAGAAACACATTTGCCAGCGTATCACTACACATTTCGAGGGCACATTGGTGGAAATATACTTCAAGCACTTCGTCCACCTGGTTGTGGATGTTGCCGAAACTTTTCATAAAATGCGCCAGGGCGTAATTGCGGTGGCCTGTAGACTTTTCAGAAGCAGCCACCTCTGCATTGTAGGCTACGTTGGCTTTTCCCGAAAGGGTATTGGTAAAGTTTAACAACTTTTCAATGGGTGAATCATACAAAGTGCACAAAATATCGGCCACCACGATGGCCCCTGCATTGATAAAGGGATTGCGCGGAATGCCCTTTTCGTGTTCAAGCTGAATCAGCGAATTAAATGCCGTTCCGGAGGGTTCACGTCCCATCCGTTTCCATATCTCTGCACCCAACTGACTATATGCCAGCGTAAAACTTAAAACTTTTGAAATGCTCTGAATGCTAAAATGCTCCTTGTGGTCGCCAACGGAATAAGTCTCTCCTTCAATAGTTTTTAAGCTGATGCCAAATTTATGGGGATCGATGCGCGCCAAGGCAGGGATGTAAGTGGCTACTTTACCTCTGGCAGCGAAGGGCTTGGATTCGTGGTATATTTGTTCAACTATTTCTTGCAGATTCATCTGATGCTTAGGTGTTAAAATGGCCAAATCTTCAAAACATTGTTTCTTTTGAGGTAGGAACGGATTATCTGACGCACATCGCGGTTGTCGGGATAGGAACTGATATAGTCATCAGCTATGTAGGGACTGCTGTTTAGCTGGTCCATAGGTACATAGCCAAAACCACAATACATGCCATTTTCAACTTTTATCACCGCATATTCATCTTCACTGCGGCCTTTGTCGAACACATAAAAGCTTTTGTGATCAAAATGATAATGCTCAATTAGTTGCGAAACACGGGCATTGTACTCTTCGGGAGGTTCCTCGCCGACGCAAGCCCCGTTGCATTGGCCGATATGATAATGAAAACAGTTGCTGTTGCCGGGATACAGGCTGTTGAGCCGTTGACACAAGTGAAATTGTTCTGTTAGTTTAAACAGGTGCTCCTTGGCTTCTGCTTGTGAGCTATAGGCATAGATGGGGCTGAGGTTTTCGATGGTTTTGGTAATTTTCAAGCAAATATAGCCACTATCATTCGTAAAATCATACAGTCCGTAATTGAAAAGCGACCGCCGCTGCGACCGGTTGTAAAGTAGTTTGTGCCTTTTAATTTCATTTGATTCCAAGAGCAATGAAATCAATTCATTACCTGTAAGCACAAAATCCACATCGGCGATATTGTTTTTCATTTCCACCGCCTTGCGTGTGCTGTTATTGTTCAGGTGTTGCAACACCCGCGATTTGATGTTTATGGATTTTCCCACATAGATCAGCTTGCCGGCGCTGTCGTGGAAATAATACACCCCATGGGCTTCGGGCAGGTTTTCAATGATGGATTTGTTCAGGCTGGCATGCACACCACGCAAGGAAATGTTTTCGGGCTCATTGTCGAGGGCATAGAGCATTTCGAACAAGCGGGCTGTGGCCGTAGCATCGCCGGCAGCGCGGTGGCGGCTGCTGTTGCTGATATTGAGGGCCTGGCACAGCTTGCCCAAACCATAGCTTGGCTGACCGGGGATCAGTTTGCGTGATAATTTAATGGTGTCCAGCGTTTTGCGCTGATAATCATAGCCCAAGCTCTTAAACTCCGACCGCAAAAAGCTGTAATCAAAGTTTACATTATGACCCACGATGATGGCACCTTCTGTAAGTTCAACTATTTGCCTGGCAATTTCATAAAACTTAGGGGCACCGGCCACCATCTGATCGTTTATACCGGTAATTTGAGTAATGCGGTATGGGATTTTACGCTCGGGGTTGATCAAGGTGCTGAATTCTTCAATTAGCTGAAAACCATCGTGTAGGAGTACGGCTATCTCCGTTATTTTTTCCTGGGCGGCATGCAAGCCGGTTGTTTCCACATCGATGATTGCAAAGCGCTTGTCGTTCATGCCTTGGGTATTGCTGCTAAGTGGCAAATTTCGGCATTTTTAATCAGATGAGCCGCTGCAATCTGAACTTGATTGTTTTAAATTCGCCTTGCCTGTAAACAATCAGGTGGATACGGTGACCCGGTCTTAAGCGCAGTGTGCTGTTGATTTCGCTCAAACTGGTGTTGCCGGCATAATTGCCATTGATTCGCAAAATGATATCGCCAGAAAGCAGGCCTGCTGCTTCTGCTGCCGAACCTTTTATTACATGAATCACCCTGAAAGTTTTAAAATTGGTCCCTTCTGCCACAAGGTCTATGCCGCTGAGATTGAACTCAAAATGTCTTTTGAGATGGTAGTTTTTGCGCAGATACAGGATGTTGTTTTTATAATCGTAAGTGGTGGTAAAGCGGCTCAACAACTCTCCTCCAACGGAACCCCTTCGGCCTATGCGTTCGAAAAGTCGCGGGTCGCTGTAATTTTCGGTAAAGGAGCTGAGCATATTTTCAAACTGAAAACCACCAAATTCAAAAGCTTCGATGCGCCCGAGGTGGCCACTCAGTTCTCCGCCCAGGCCCCAGCCCACAATGGTTTCAATAGTTTTGTCAGGCAATTCAATGCGCTCATCACTGTCGCGTTCGAGCATAAGGCCGTGGCTGGCACCCGAATCAATAAGCAGCGAAACAGCCATCAAATCGTTGTGGGTTTGCTTTAAGGTGGCTTGCGCATAAGGGCGCCCCTGTTCAATGCGTATGGCCATGGGCGTGTCCCTGCGGCGAGGCTTAAAACGTTCATTATCAAAAACAATGATTCTTTTGTTGGTATAGTCAATCCGCACGAC
>CAYTUA010000553.1:0-9619 GCA_964440855.1 uncultured Lentimicrobiaceae bacterium | reverse complement strand
CAGCGCGGCAGTTTCACAACGCGGTCGAGTGCGGGGATCTGGTCGAGCATCAAAACTACTTCCTTATCAATAAGGCTCCGGTTGGTGAATATTTCAGCTCTTTCCCTTGCGGCTGTTATGAGGTCATCAATCAGATCATCGTAATGTGATCCGGCTTCACCCAGGAAGGTTTTCGCCTGCTCCCTGGTGACTGGCTCTGTTGCGCTAAGTGTTTTATACAGCAGATTCATTTCTTAAGCCTGTCAATGATTTGTAAAGCGAGTTTTTCTCCAATGCCTTTGATTTCAACGAGCTGATCAACGGTGGCGATTTTCTTTATTTCGCTGAGCGTGCGAAAGCCGTTTTCTGTTAATGGCTTATAGCCTGGGAAATCTGTCGGAAGTTCGGTTTGTCTTTCTGACTTAACGGCAACGCCAAGTTCGATCATCTCATCAGCAAATGCTTCTGAAAACTCATGCTGTTGCCCTGCCATATATCCGTAACCGATCCCGGCGGTGTTTTTTATGAACTTTATCCTGGTTCGTTTCATTTTTACGATTTTATGTTTACACCTGCCAGGTACCTGATCCCAATTAAGGGATCAGGCTGGCAGACCCAAAACAAATTCAACCATGAAGAGAAGAATTTTAGTCGTCGGTTTCGTCAACAGCGCCGGTGATGGCATCTGTCATGGCAGCGAATTTCTCCGGCCACAGTGTTTGAACGTCCCAGAATGAGTTGGTTGTGATAACGATCTTGTTGTTTTTCGCGCCGCTGTATGGATCTACGATCAGGTCAAGACCACCCCACTGGCCGATCATCAGTTCAGACCAATCGCCGAAGATGATGGCGCTGAGGTCGGTTGCTGTTTTTTCAAGGTTAGAAGGTACAAGATTAGAAACACCCACGGGATAACCGTTGATGTTGTTTTCGTTATGCGGCCATACGAACACTCCGGATCCGGCATCCATTTTTGTCGTTTTCAGTTTCGCCTTAACCTTGTGATTGGTAAGGTAAGCCAGGCGGCCCATCAGTGCATTTTCGATGGCAACTTCTTTTTCAAGGGCAACAAGGTGATCCCATGTTGGAACAGCGCCTTCGGCTCCGCCTACAACTGACCCTATTCCAGTGACATTCAGAATGCCGGTTGGATCGTTCCCGCCATCAGCACCGTTGATGGCTGCGGCCTCAACTGCCTGAGCAACCGCTCTGAGCAAATCACCCATAATCTTTTGCTCAATATTTTCAGGGGTTTGCACCATCAACTGTTTGTAAATCTCTGTATATGCTGCAAGCCTTTTGGGGCTCATTGATATTTTTGAAGTACCAATATTTGTGTTTGCCGCTTCACCGGTTTCGGTATTCCAACTTGCAACGGTTGAAGTCCCTTTCACGAAGTCAAGGTTGCCTACAAGCCCACCCATCATATTAACTCCAAGCTGAGAAAGAACGAGCATTGGGCGAAGTGCCATAATCAGGCCGCTGGTTGATGTTGGAACAAGCATTCCGCCTTCATCGCCGCCAGAACCTCCAGTTGCGTTCATGGATGATTGTGAACGTTTCATAATGCTGTCAATAGCAACGTTGGGGACCCCAACACCACTTAGAGACACGCCAGACCTTCGGGCTTCCTGTTCGGCTTCCTGGTGCATTTCAGCTTCAATACCATCGAGCGAACGCCCTTCTGATTTCAGCTGAATAAGTCGTGCCAGAGAGAACTTAGCCAGGTCTCTTTCGTCTTGGCTTTTACGCTGCTCGTTTGCCTGGTTGCCTGCCATAATCAACGCGCGTTTTTCATCTGCCTCTAATTCTTTTAGCGTTTCGGTGAGAATGTCAAAATCGCTTCTGAGCTGCTCATACTTTGTTTTCTCTTCATCTGTAAAGTCTCGTTTCTCAGACTTTCGAAGCTGGATCATTTCATTCATTTTGTCCCATATTTTGGAACGCTTTTGTTTTGCATCATCGCTATTTTCGATGTTGCTCAAAAGTTTGTCATTTGTCATTTTTCTGTTATTTAAGGGGTTAATAAATAGTTTTTAAAGTAATATTTTTCTAATGTTCAATTCTGCTTCCGCATCTTTCAGATCGTCGTGCTTTGGCTTTTGTGATTCTTTCCACTCATCGTATGACCTTTTTGCCAGCTCGGATGTTGCTTGTAAGTAAGCTGGATTAACGACCGGTGAAACGTCGTAAAGACGTTTGATCTTAAGCACGGTTCTGATCTCGTTACCTTCTTCATCTTCTTCCCATTTATCTTCTGAAATGGAAAATGAAAATGATGAGTGCTGCACGTCGCCGCGTTTGAGGCTTTCAACCAGATCGCGCCCTGCAGTAGTGTTTGGCGGGCTGAAACTGTATCTCAGTCCGGCATCGTCAACTTCCAGTGTGAGTGTTTTGCTGATTGTACGTGCCAGCACCATATCGATATTATGATTGAATAATGCAACCACATCATTCATGTCTGCATTTTCGAGCGCACCCCTATCAATCTTTTCGCGAAACCATCCAATGGTACGTGAGAGCGAATTGAACTTGAGCGCGTAACCAACAACATGATCTTGTGTTTCATCGCCTTCGCCGCGCTGTTCAATCACCACTGGATTGTCGGCACACCGGATTTCAAATGCTGTATTACTTTTTCGTGTTTCCATCATTATATTTATTTTTAATAGCATCAATTGGAATATAAGCCCCTTGCGCGAAGTATTGATCACCGCCTTCATACGGTGGTTCGTTTTCAAGTTTTCGGATTTGGTTCGGGCTCATTGAACCTATTGAGAACATTGCCCGGTAATAATCAGATCTTGTTTTGCTGTCGCCCCTGAGCAGGCCGTTTAGGTTGAACTCACAGAAATACTTTCCGCGGTCATCAGCATTGAAAAGCTTTTTGTTCAGTTCGGCTTCCCATCGTTTTATCCAGGGCGTGAGTGTGAACATTACAAATTCCATCCCCTGATGTTCGATGTTGTTGTGTGTTGCGCGTTCAAGATCCATCAGTAAGTGAGGCGCTATGCCAAACATTCGTGCGACCTCAGCTATTTGAAATTGGCGCGTCTCAAGAAACTGAGCATCTTCTGGCGGTATTCCAATACGAACATATTTTGCATCGCCTTCAAGTATTGCTGTGTTATGTGACTTTGAAAGCCCGCGATATTTTTCGTTCCATGACGTCCTAATTCGGTCATAAGCAGTATCATTCAAACTGCCTGGCACCTGAATAACGCCGTCCATGTTGGCACCCGATCCAAAGAAGCGAGCTCCAAATGTTTGCGCTGCCAGGCTGAGACCCATTGATTCGCGCATCACTGTAAGCGGGCTGTACCCTTGTTTTCCGTCAAAAGAAAGTCCGGGAACGTGAATCATATCTTTGCCAGGCACAGTATAAACATAATTATCAACCCTGACCTGGTAATATCTTTCTTCTTCTCGGAGAAGGGGAAGCACTGAGGATGGGTGTGCCATGATCAGCTCTTTCGGATATCCGTTGTCATCACGCCGTATAATTGCATAAGTGTTTCCCCACATCAACAACACGGCCTGCAATGTTTCGCGAAAAATGAAATCAGTGGTATTTTTGTTTGGTTGATTTAAGACCAGGGCAGATCTGTGGGCATCATCGCGTAAGCGTGAACCATCGTTGTTTCTTTTGTAAACGTGCAATGGCAATGCTGCGATGGTACCGGAAAGGATATTGACAGCCCGCCAAACGGCTGTAAGTGTTAAGATAGATGATTCGGTGACGTTGACACCGGCAGAAGTACTGATCCCACCCAGTGTTTGAAGTAGCTGTGGAGATGGTTGATCTAAGGTTCCGAGGCTCTCAGAGCGAGTTTCCCATATCGGAACACCAAATATTCGGAATTGTTTTTTCACTACCGTAATGCTTTTGTGCAATTATACGGTAGTATTTTCGATAAATAGGTGTAGCAATGTTACACAAATTTAATTTGGGTAACATTGCTACACAAAAAAAGGTTAATTACTTTTTCAGGATAATAAGCAGCTGCTGTCTATGCCTGGGCAGGCTTTCATATTTCTCTTTTGTTATTCCTCTGATCTTTCCGGTAAGAGTGTCTTCAACAATCAATTCGCCATCAATATCGCCATACACTTTTCCGGTGGTTTGATGGTTAAACATTTTTCGTAGAAGGGTGTTTGTTGCTTGCTGGTTTTTTACAATCTCATTGATCTTGTAATACCAGAGAAACACTGCTCTTAGTGCAAAGAATAATCCGATTGCCGCTAAGATTGAAATTGTAATAATAAAAGAATCGTCCATAGTTTTAATGTTTTGGGGTTAATGATTACAATATGAAGTTAAAATTCCTTCAATTTCTTTTCTTGCTTCTTCAGGTACGTTTGATGTGATTACGATCATTGGATCGCCTGCCGGATATGGTACCATATATCCACCGCATTCAGATGGTCGTCTTCTAACCACCGTTGAGATAAATATTTCAGCGTTTTTTATTTCTGTTTCTTCTCCTGTTTTTGGTTCTCTTAACACTACTTTCATGGCTTTAATGTTTTGGGTTAATAATTGGGTTGCAAGTTAGTAATATTATTAATTGTTTCGAAGTAATCTGTTTTTTGTTTGTCGAAAACTGTTGTAGCATGTGTATCGCCGTCGCGAAAATATGCCCTCGTATTCTACCTCAGTGGCTTCGTATGCTGCTAATTGCGTGATCTCGTTGTCCTGCCGCAAGTGATGTAGGTATCGTTTAAAAAATCCCTGTGCTGTGCTCAACTGGATAATTAATTGCTTTTCCGTCATAGCTTTCAGATAAATGATTATTGATTAGTGATTCTATTTTTTGAATGTCATCTGTGTATATACATCTTGTTTCGATCATATTTTGAACCATCCTGCACGAATACACAACCGTTGAATGGTCTTTCCTAAAATAATCACCTATTTCCTGCACGGTTTTTTTTGTGTACTTCCGAAAAAAAAACATTGCAATTTGCCTGGCAATCACCACCTTTTCCTTTCTGGTTGGATTCCAAATTTGATATCGTTTCAGATGAAAGTAATCCTCAACGATGCAGTGAATGTCTGCTCTTATAGTGTTTTCTATTTCAAGCCCTGGCAGTATATATGCATTCATATTGTCCGGATCCCCCTTTCTGAGTATATTTCGTTTAAGTCCGCTTTCTTTTCGCCACCAATGGCTGTAAGGTATTCGCCCAGGGCCATCACGCAAGCCACAGCACCGTCAACCTTTTCGCTGCTCTTTCCTTTGTCAAGTTTGACGTTACCGGCAGGATCACGCTGGATGTGAACGTTTGACATATTCCATGTGAGCACCGGATTACCTTCGTGATTCATTTGTTTCTTCAAAACCTCTTTTTCGAATTCTTTTGTCGGGGCTGACATTGAAGCATAGCCCTGACCAAAAGGATTCATAGTAACTCCCTGATCGGCCAGATCGACAACGAGCTGCGAGCTATTCCAGCGGTCATAAGCGATGCTTCGCACTTTGTATGTCTCGCAAAGTCGCAGTATGTCGGCTTTGATATAGTTGTAATCAGTTACGTTGCCGGGTGTGGTTCGCACGTAGCCTTCGCGGATCCACCGGTCATAATTGATTCCCTTGTTTTTCACGCGCTCTTCAACGTTCATTTCAGGCATCCAGTAAAACAGCTTGTATGTTGCGGAACCATCGGGCTTCTGAAAGCGAAGCGCCAGGGCGTTTGTATCTCTAACGCTGGCAAGGTCCAGTCCGCCATAACACTCAGCGCCATCAAGATCTTCTTTGCCCTGGTTGCAGGCATCCCATTTGTCGCGCTCAATCCAAACCTCGGCGCTGTCGGTCCAGATGTTGAGGTTCTTAGTGAGGAAGTTGTACAGCTGATCGGAGTTGTTTTTCGCTTCCTGGTAGGCTTCTTTCAGGAAACGTTTGGTTACTGAAACATCCATATTCGGGTTTGACTTTCCCCAAACAGCCTCATCGTTCCAGTCGTCATCCACATCAAGCGTGTGGATGGAAGCAAACAGATCATCCTGCTGCAATGTGCCTTCCAGTACCTTCATTGCCACACTTCGATAATTGTAACACGGCACGTTCCGATTGAAGCCGGCAGTGGTGAGGATCAGCATCAGCGGATTTGTCCTGGCACCCATTGCGGATTTCATCACACCGAAAACCATATCATCCTTGTGCGCGTGAAACTCATCCAGGATAACACCGTGCGGGTTCAGGCCATCAAGCGTGTTGCTGTCTGATGACAATGATTTCATTGATGCACCCATAGTTTCACAGGTTACTGAGTGCTGAAATATCTGAGCATATTTTTTCAAATCAGCAGATGTTTTCACAATATTCCGGGCATCGTCAAGGCAGATCCGCGCCTGCTCGCGCTTCGTCGCCACGGTGTAAATCTCAGCGCCCGGCTCCTGGTCCATCATCATTAGGTACAAGCCTTGCGCTGCTGCAAAGGTTGTCTTTCCGTTTTTCCTGCCAACATCGGTATAAGCATATCGGAACCGACGGTTGCCACCGGCTGACTTCCAGCCATAGATGCACCATATATCGAATGCCTGCCAGGGAGAAAGTATGAACTGCTGCCCGGCAAAGTTTCGGCCTTTGGCGTGTTTGGTGAAGTTGAAAAAGGTGAGCGCTTTCAGTGCGGCTTTTTCGTCAAAGTACATCCCGCGTGAATAAGCGGTGTCCATATCTTTGAGGTGCCTTTCCACACGCAGCCGCGCATACTTGCCGATGGTGATCCGGCCAGCGGTCACATCGTTGATGTATTTGTTTATGATTGTTTTGTAGTTCATTAAAACATTTTTAGTTGTTGGCCCTGTTTGAAAGGGTGTTCGATAAGATAATCTTCAACACACATTTTAGAGCAAACAAGATTTCCATCGACCAGGTAACCATCGCCACAACCATACTGCATCCAATATGTGGGTTCAGGCCACTGCCACATTTGTTCTCCACACCACCAGCATTTCATTTTTTTTCGCTCTTCATCAAGCCAGCAACCCATCAGTCTGCCTTCTTCAACAGCATTATTGTGCCTGTTGGTATCCATATGGTACCCTTGTTTTCTCAGCCAGCTTTCGGTTGGTTTCATGTCTGTCTGTTTTTAAAAATAGCAGGCACATTTGCACCCCTGCTCTCGCCTCCTTTATAGAAGCTGAGTGCCACCGATGAGAGCAACTTCCACGATGTGTGCCTGCGTTTATTTTTCATATCATTTTCTTTTTATCCCTGCGGGCAGGGGTTATAAATAACTTTCACAATCAATACAATACGTGCCTTTGCTGCCCGTGATTGTGTTCTCATGTGGAGGGCACTTCTTTGGTTTTTGTGTAAGCACCTGTTCTGCTTGTTTATTCAAAGGAGTTTCAATTAACTCCTTCATCCTTCTGGCGTATGTAATAACTACTTCTTCAGGACAGAACATTCCAAATGCCCCAAATCCTTGCATCATCATCACTCTGCGCCAATTTTCGATTTGTTCTTTGGTTAAGTCCATGTCATTTCTTTTTATCCCTGCGGGCAGGGGGTTGTTAATTAAAATATAAAACTATTGTCATATTTAGTGTCTTTAATTTGGACGTTCTTTATTTCTGTTGCGTTAAAAGATGCTAATGCTTCTTTCATAGTTAAGCAAGCCCATGTTGCCCTACTCATTGAAATAATCCTTGGTTCTTGCCTTATAGTTATGCGCCATTTATTATTATCTACTTGCTGGTCATCTTTCAAATCTACCGTTACCATAACAGGGAAAAGTCTTTCTGGGAGGGGTCTGTACTGTTGGCTTAATTTATGTGCTTTCATATTTCTTTCTTTTATCCTGCGGGCAGGGGGTTAAATTATAAATCTTTTGGTGGATCAGGTATGGGCATCCAGTGGGTCGCGTCATCATCTGGGCTGTCATAACCAAAGCCATCATTCCAGCTTGCATAGTCAACAAAGCCACATTCGTCGTACGACTCATGTGCATGTCCGTAATATCCATGCCTTACATATTCACCGTTTGTGTATAATACCACAGCGCCTATAGATGGCATCTCTTCTTTTACACTTATCCATTTCATGTTTGTTTGGTTTTATCCCTGCAATGATTGTGTATTGTGCATTGACGATATATCTGAGTTAGAACAATAATCTTTCCTGTTTTCTCCACCTGTCAATTCTGTTTCCAAAACCAGCACTTAGCGCGTAGTGCTCGAAATAGTCCGCACTTAGGCCGTCTGTTTTGATTCGGTGCCTGATGGGATAATGGTAATAGTTATACTTTGAGAGATACACAATGCTGCCAAATCCACACTTGTTTGCCTTGTAGTTTATTTTTTCGTGCATTGATAATCCGGCAAACACAATATCTGGTTTTGGTTTTGGTTCCTCAAATAGCTCTAACATCGTTTGCTTTTTCATGCCATTCCCTTCATTAGTTTTTCAAACTCGGATAGCTTTTCGGTTTTGCCTGCTGTTGTGACCCGGCTCCGGGCGCTGGGAGTAAACCCAAATTCAATGGCTATTGCCTTTGCGCGTTCCCAGGCTTGTTGGTTTTGTTGCCGGATCCTTCGGTAAACTTCAACCGATGATTCAGACAGTTTGGCGTTATACGGTATCTTTGCGATCTCCTCACTTGTTTCGATGTATGTTGCATATTCGTTGCAGTACAAAACAAACATATCAATGTCAAGTGTGCCCATCACGCCTTGGTTGATCAGCTCTGTGCTTTTTGACTTGTATATTTTCCGAGCAAGCTTGCTGAACCATTTTGGCGGTGTTGGCATTTTGCTGATCACGTTTGTTTCGGTTTCATGATCGTTGATCCTGATCGGCTGATCAGTGCCGCGCATTTTTTTCAATCCGGTTGGTGTTGGTTTCCGTCCTTTCATACAAAACTCACTATTCCGTCAAAATATGACTTATAAAATTCGTAGATCTCTTTGTTGATGGTGATGCATCCGTTCTCAGTTCTCGGATTGGTGTTGATGTTTGCGCTTGTTTCGATGCCAAAATGAAACTTAGGACCGTATCCGGCAAATATCTTGCTGTGATTCCTGAATACAGCGATCCGGCCAATGTCAGGAGTGATCACTCTTTTGAGCTCCTCATATTCGACTTTGTAGGTGCCAGGGAATATTTCGCCCATGTACATATCACATTTTTTTATCTGACCGGCTTTGATCCACTCTTCAAGTTGCAAAACATCATCATTTGCCATGCACCAGGTGCTCATCAAAACATAATCGAGCGGCTGTTGTCGGATGACTATCTTGAGGTAACTGAGTGCATCAACATCACCACCGGTTATGCAATGGTAGATGTCACCGTCTTTGAAATTCAAACCAACGGCATCCATCAGCTGGGTTTCGCTGAAAGCTCTCCGATAGATAGTCCGCGTTTCCCTTTGTGCCAGGGCAACGCTTCGCCTTCGTGTTTTCTTTTCGGGTAATGCCAGCATTTCAGGATCTTTTTCAACTTCCAATCCATCAAAACTGAATGTTTCTGCAATTATGTTGTGATCTTCCATTTTTCTCAATTTTGCACGTGTAAAAACAGAGCTATGCAGGCGATTGGTATTTTGAAGGCTCCAGAAAACAACACACCCCTCCCCAATTCCTTACGTGAAGGGGATTTGTTATCATTATGTTGTCGCTGTCACCTTTTTGTTG
>CAYTUA010000552.1:0-3358 GCA_964440855.1 uncultured Lentimicrobiaceae bacterium | reverse complement strand
TGCATAGGGCGTATTCTTTTTGGAGCCTCTGAAGCCCATTTTTCCTGAAGAAGCCCAGGAAATGACCTGTCCTGTGTTGTTAGTCAAAGAAATGATGATGTTGTTGAATGATGCTTTGATAAAAGCTTTTCCTAAAGGCTCAACTTTAACAACCCTTTTCTTTGTAACTCTTGTGGTTTTTGCCATGTGAATTGTTAATTATTATACTATTTTCTTCATTTTATACCTAGCTATTACTTGGTTGCTTTCTTCTTGTTGGCTACCGTTTTCTTCCTTCCTTTACGTGTACGCGCGTTGTTTTTGGTGCTCTGACCGCGCAAAGGCAAACCAAGACGGTGCCGGATACCACGATACGATCCAATGTCCATCAATCGCTTGATGTTGATCTGAATTTCGGAACGCAGTTCTCCTTCCACCTTAAATTTATCACCAATCACCGTACGAATGCTGTTCTGCTCGTCGTCGGACCAGTCTTGAACTTTTTTATTTGCATCCACACCGGCTTCAGTGAGGATTTTTAGTGCTGCACTTCTGCCAATACCAAATATGTAGGTGAGTGAAATCTCACCACGCTTGTTATTGGGAATATCTATACCAGCAATTCTAGCCATATATCAAATATTTATAATTGTTAATCCTGCTTGTTATCCCTGACGTTGTTTAAACTTGGGATTCTTTTTGTTGATTACGTACAACCTGCCTTTGCGGCGTACAATTTTACACTCGGCAGATCTTTTTTTAACTGATGCTCTTACTTTCATTTTGCTTCCGTGTTTCTTCGTTTTGCCCTTGAGGCAAACTGTTTATTGATCAAAATTCCTATTTATACCTGAATGTTATTCTTCCTTTTGTTAGATCATAGGGCGACATTTCAAGTTTTACCCTGTCGCCGGGCAATATTTTTATATAATGCATCCTCATTTTTCCTGAGATATGCGCCATAATGATGTGCCCGTTTTCCAGCTCCACCTTAAACATCGCATTGCCCAATGATTCTATCACAGTTCCGTCTTGTTCGATTGATAATTGCTTAGCCATATAATTTTATTGGTTCTTAGATTTCAATACCGCTTCGATCATTTCAAAACTTGATAGCACATCTGCTTTTCCATTGCGAACAGCTACATCGTGTTCAAAGTGTGCGGATGGTTTTCCATCGGCTGTGCGAATGGTCCACCCATCTGCTTCCTGCTTCACTGCTCGCACACCCAAGTTTATCATGGGCTCGATTGCAAGAACCATTCCACTTTTCAACTTCACACCAGAGCCCCGTTTGCCATAATTCGGCACTTCGGGTTTCTCGTGCAGCTGCCTACCAACACCATGACCAACCAGCTCGCGTACAATTCCATAACCAAAAGGTTCGATATACGATTGAATGGCATACCCAATGTCTCCTGTTCGGTTTCCGGCTACAGCCTGTTCGATAGCGAGATAAAGTGATTCTTTTGTGGTCTTAATCAACTTTCTTATGTCTTCGTCCACTTCACCAACTTCAAAAGTGTAAGCCGAGTCGCCATAAAAACCATTTTTCAACACACCACAATCAATCGAAACAATATCCCCATCTTTCAGTTCGTATGTACCGGGAATACCATGCACTACCTGGTCGTTCACCGAAATGCAGAGCGAACCGGGGAAACCTCCATAGCCTTTGAAACCTGGTACTGCCTGGTTGTCCCTGATAAAGGTTTCAGCAATACGGTCCAATTCAATGGTTTTTATCCCCGGCCGAATATGCCTTGCAACTTCGGCCAGTGTTTTTCCAACAAGCAAAGAACTCTCGCGTTGTATTTCTATTTCTTCTTCTGTTTTCAGACTAATCATTCAATTTCAGGATTTAATAATCCTATCCCATATTCATGGCAGAAGCACGGCCTTTGATTCTGCCTGATTTAGTTAAACCGTCGTAATGACGCATTAACAAGTAACTTTCAATTTGTTGCAGTGTATCCAACACCACACCTACAAGGATGAGCAAGGAGGTACCCCCATAAAACTGCGCAAAGGCCATACTAACCCCCATCTGACCAACAATGGCCGGCATAATGGCCACAAAGCCCAGAAAGATTGATCCAGGAAGGGTAATGCGCGACATGATATTATCAAGGTATTCTGCTGTTTTCTTTCCGGGTTTCACCCCTGGAACAAACCCACCATTCTTTTTCATGTCTTCGGCCATTTGATTTGGATTGATCGTAATGGCTGTATAGAAGTATGTGAAAAGGATGATCAGAATAAAGAAAGTGAGGTTATACCACAATCCGTTGATATCCGTAAATGCAGATGCGACACCTGTCAGACTTTCAGAGTTTGTGAATCCAACCAATGTGATAGGCAGGAACATAATCGCTTGCGCAAAGATGATGGGCATAACGCCGGCTGCATTCACTTTAAGCGGGATATATTGACGTACACCACCGTACTGACGGTTACCAACAATACGTTTGGCATATTGTACTGGCACCTTTCGGGTACCTTGTACCAGCAAGATCGTTAAAAGTATCACAAAAACAAGCACCACAATTTCGACAAGGAAGAACACCAAGCCTCCTCCCTGTTGCTCAAGTCGTGAGATAAACTCAGCAAACAGCGCGAATGGCAACTGTGCAATGATGCCGATCATGATGATCAGTGAAATACCGTTTCCAATCCCTTTATCAGTAATACGCTCACCGAGCCACATTACAAACAGCGTTCCTGCAATTAAAATGATGGTGGACGATATCCAGAAAAATGCAGAGGGGCTTGTAATACCCGGGTCGAAGGGCGCTATGCCTTCGGGCGGTAACTGATTGATAAGGTTTGCTATATAACCAGGACCTTGCATAGCCACAATAGCTACGGTAAGATACCTGGTAATTTGGTTAATCTTCCTACGGCCGCTTTCGCCTTCGCGCTGCAAGCGTTGGAAATATGGGATAGCCATACCCAACAACTGAATCACGATGGATGCAGAGATATAGGGCATAATTCCCAAAGCAAAAATTGAGGCATTGGCAAAAGCACCTCCCGAGAACATATTCAACAAGCCCAACAAACCACCGCTGGCTTGATTTTGCAGGTTGGCCAACTGATTGGGATCAACACCTGGCAGTACGACATGCGATCCCAACCTGTATATCAAAATGATACCAAGTGTATAGAAGATGCGCTTGCGCAACTCGTCAATCTTGTTGATATTCCTGAGTGTTTCGATTAGTTTTTTCATTCGGCTTACAGTTTTTCTGCCACTCCGCCCTGTGCTTCGATAGCAGCGATGGCGGTAGCTGAGAATGCATGTACTTTAACTTCCAGTTTCGCTTTCAATTCGCCTTTGGCCAACACCTTAATAAGGTCGTTTTTGTGCGCCAGGCCG
>CAYTUA010000551.1:0-7965 GCA_964440855.1 uncultured Lentimicrobiaceae bacterium | reverse complement strand
ATGGAACCCATTATGGACTATGAAAAAACCGGCTTTTTTGGCAATGTAATTTTTACCAACGGTCATATCGTGGATGGTGATACAATTACCTTGTATTATGGTGCAAGCGATGAAGTGATTTGTGGCGCACAATTAAGCATTAAAGAAATACTCAAAACGCTTATATAAAGCTCTTTAACCTCGCTGCATGAAAAATAAACTGAAAATAGAATACGACTTTTTTCTTACCATGCCCCGCCCGATGCGGTTGCTCCTCATCACCAATATGATTTATGCCTTTGTATTGCCCATAGTGGATATTTTTGTGGGGGCTTATATTATGCGAAGTTCTGATGATCCGGCATTGGTAGCCATTTACCAGCTGTGTGTATATACCGGAATCCCTGTTACATTCCTGCTCAATGGTTTTATGCTCAACAAATTCAAAATTGCACGATTGTATAGTTTTGGTATGTTGCTTAGTGGTGTTTCTATGATATTTATGATGTCTTTAAGCGTTATTGATGTGGCAGGGGTAGCCATAGCCGGTTTCATTATGGGTGGTTCATTTGGCTTTTTCTGGGCCAACCGCGATTTTTTGGCCCTCGACACCACCAACGATGCCAACCGCAACTATTATTACGGTGTTGAAACATTCTTCTATACCATCACCGCCATCATTGTGCCGGTAACAGTTGGTTGGTTTTTGGTCAGGTCAACGGCTATGGGCTGGTTTGCTGGCAATATCTCCGGTGCATACAAAATAATCACTTTTATTGTTTTGCTGCTGACCATTGTCTCAAGTTATGTTATCCATCAGGAGAAGTTCAGAAATCCGCGTCAGAAAAAATTCATCTTTTGGAAATATGATGCTTTGTGGAACAAAATGTTATTGCTTTCAGGATTGAAAGGACTTGTGCAGGGCTATATTGTGATTGCACCTGCCATCCTGATCATGCGCCTGGTGGGCGACGAAGGCTCTTTGGGCACCATCCAAAGCATCGGAGGTGTCATTACAGCCCTGTTGTTGTATCTGCTGGGCAGGCTCACCAAACCGAAGCACCGCATTTATGTGTTCTCTGCCGGCCTGGCATTGTTTTTTATCGGCTCGCTGGTCAACCAGGTGATGTTCTCGGCCACAGGGGTTGTCGTGTTTGTAATTTGCTTGATCATGTTCAGGCCACTGCATGATATTGCCTATTTCCCCATTCAGTTGCGTGTAATAGATATCTTATCCATTAAAGAAAAACGCAGCGAATTTGCCTATATCTTTAATCACGAATTTGGTCTCTATATTGGGCGGTTTATCGGTTTGGTTTTGTTTATCGTGCTGATGTACTATGTTTCAGAAACATTCGCTTTGAAATACTCCCTGCTGATTGTTGCTGCAATTCAGATGCTTTCTATTCCAGTGGCACGAAATATTATTAAAAACACACATAAAACCATTGCCGCCTATGATGGCGACATCGACGCCATGAAGGAAGCCAATCTGACCCCGGAAGAAATACCTGTGAAAAACAAAATCTAATGGAAAATAAAATATTTATGATTGATTTTAAATTGAAGCACCTTATTTGGATACTCTCCATATCTTTTGCACTAACTGGCTGTCAGCCGGAAAAAGCAATCGAGCAAGTTGATATTGAATATATTGCAGCTATGCCCGATTCGCCGGAGTCTTACCAGATGTTGAACTGGCGTGAGCTAAGTCTTGAATTTGACCAATATGTTTTTGATTTTGATCTTGATGGCGATTTCAGGCCATTCATCTGGCTTGACGACAGCCGGCGTAATTTTGACCAAACCACCTTCGGTATATTCACCGCCATTGGCGATGTAAGGCAAGGTCCCGATAAGAACAACGGCGAGTTTCATGAATCCATCGGAAGTTTGGGCGCCCTTTTGAGCGCAGGGCTGGTTGGCATTGATAAGACCAATCAGCATGGGCACAATTATGTTAAAATGGTTCAAAACTATTTTAACAGCGACAATGGCTGGAACATTATGATGAACAACACCAACCCGGAAGTAGCCCTGTTAGGCGGTGGCTACGGCCGCGACTGGTGGTACGATCTTTTCCCGAATGTACTCTATTATGCTGTTGCAGATGTATTTCCCGATGTGGAGCGCAGCGACAGTTTACTGCTTATCATTGCTGAGCAAATGTATCAAGCTGATTCAGTTCTTGATGGCAACTATCACTATTCTTATTTTGATTATTCCGCCATGCAGGGTCAGCAATCGCATATCCCTTTTCAGGAAGATGCCGCAGCCGCTCATGCCTGGATTTTGCTGTCAGCCTATCAGAAGTTTGACAATCCCAAATACCTGCAGGGTGCCAAAAATGCCATGGATGCCTTGTTATCACAAAAGGAAAGCAGGTTTTACGAAGTTCTGCTACCCTTTGGAGCTTATGTAGCTGCCCGTTTGAATGCAGAGCACAAAACAGACTACAACACCAGTCAACTGATCGAATGGTCATTTGAAGGGACACATGCCCAAGACGGCCGCTATGGCTGGGGCGTTATTCAAGACAAATGGGGCGACTATGATGTTTCCGGATTGGTGGGCAGCTGGCACCATGACGGTGGGTTTGCCTTTGCCATGAATACTTTTGACATGGCCTGGCCCCTTGTGCCAATGGTGCGCTACGAACCTAAGTTTGCCAATGCGGTTGGCAAATGGATGCTGAATGCTGCCAATGCCTCGCGCTTATTTTATGCCCACGAAATCCCTGACGAAAATCAATGGCTTCCCGAAAAGAAAGCCATTACCAGAAATGTAATTGCCTATGAGGGGCTTAAAAAAACTGACCATATGAAAAAGCCTGCCCTCGAAGGCGTTTCGCCTGTAGCATTAGGTGATGGCCCCCTGTGGATTGAAGGTCAGCCGGACGTATCTGTTTTCAGCTTATACGGTTCAGCCCATGTTGGCATTTATGGCGCCATCATTGAGGAAACCAATGTAGGGAAAATTCTGAAGCTGGATTGTCTGGCAACTGATTTCTATAACGATGAGGCCTTTCCTACCTTTTTGATTTACAACCCATACGATCAGGAAAAGATAATTGACTACCAAACACAAATAGTGAATGCCCAGATGTATGATGTGATAAGCAGAAAATTTCTTTCAACTGAAAACAAGGACAACAAATCGTTCAGCATACCACCAAAGTCTTCCCGCCTGATTGTTGAAATACCGGCTGGTGTGAAACTAAGAAACAAAAATGGACGTCTGTATGCCGGAGATATTATTGTAGCATATGATTAATTCATTGAATCCAAAAATACAATGTACGATGAGATATAAACTTATACACTTACTGGCCCTGCTTCCGATGTTTTGGATCGGGTGGCAATCGGGCTATGCACAGGCACAGGGGATGGTAGTTAGCGGTGTTGTCAGCGATGCCAAAGGAGAATCATTGCCCGGTGTAAACATTTTCATAGCGGGAACCACAACAGGCACCATTTCGGGCCTTGACGGGGAATATCTTATTGAAATCCCGGCAGGAATTGATGCTCCTGTTCTTGTTTTTCGCTTTGTTGGCTTCAAAACAAGGGAAGTGAACATTGGGTCCAATACTACCATACATGTGGTTCTCGAGGCTGACATTCAAATGCTTGATGAGCTTATTGTTATTGGATATGAAGTAAAACGCAAAGCTGACCTCACCGGTGCTATCTCAAGCATCAAAATGGATGAAATACTTTCGCTGCCGGTTGGTGGCCTCGATCAGGCACTTCAGGGCAGGGCTGCAGGAGTGAACATCACAAGCAATACCGGCATGCCAGGCGAGGGCGTTAGCGTTCGTATCCGTGGTGTGGGCTCTATCAACAGCAGCAATGAACCCTTGTACATCGTAGATGGAGTACCAACGGCAAACGCATTGAATGTGCTACATCCCAATGACATTGAATCGGTTAGCATCCTGAAAGACGCATCCTCCACCGCCATCTATGGCTCAAGGGCAAATAACGGGGTAGTATTAATCACCACACGCAAAGGTGAGGCAGGAAAACCAAGGATTCAGTTCAATTCGCAAATAGGGTTTCAGCAGCGCGGAAACCTTACTGAAATGGCAGGGCTGGAACAGTATATTGAAATGTACAATGAGGCTGCTGCCAACGACAATGCCCTTATTGAAAACCCACGGTTGCATAGAAAATATATTACCCCAGAGATAGCCGCTACCTTGCAGGACGTAAATCACATGGACGCCATTTTCCGCACCGGACTGATTCAAAACCAAAATATTTCGGTTAGTGGTGGCGATGAGAAACTGACCTACCTGGTTTCAGCCAACTACTTTGCTCAGGAGGGCATTATCATTGGGAGCAGCTATGATCGTGCGTCTGGAAAAGTTAGTCTTACCAGTAAAATTTCAGAACGTATAAAAATCGGTACCAATATCAACCTCAGCCGCAGCGACAACGATATCATCGGCAGCAGTGGCGACGGTTATGGTGGTAACGGCGGCAGTGTTGTACGATATGCTTTCTTCCGCACTCCGGCCATCCCTATCAAGGACGAAAACGGGGAATTTGTGGACCAGCCCGGCCGACCTGATTTGTTTGGCGACGGATACAATCCTGTTGGCCTGGCCACTTATATGCAAAACAACCAAAAGCAAAATCGTGTGTTTGGTGATGTTCACTTACAGGCCAAAATACGGCCCGAATTGATGTTTACCTCAACTATCGGCGGCGATTATACAGTAATTCAGCAACGTCGCTTCGACCGCAACTGGGGAACCAACAACCGCATCAACAACCCAAACAGATTAACTATTGGCGATGGCTTCGACCAAAACTGGACCTGGAGCAATGTTTTAAACTTCTCAAAAAAGTTCGGGGCAGTCCACGATTTTTCAGCCATTCTTGGCTCCGAAGCCATCAAGGGAGCCGGCTACAACCATACAGGCACACAACAAGATTTTCCAGACCAAACACCAATTCTTGTATTTCTTGGCAATGGACTGGGCAACACCACAGTAAACGAAAACCGCTGGGGCTATTCCCTCCTGTCTTTTTTTACAAGGGCCAATTATTCATTTCGGGATAAATACCTTGTTTCAGCCACCTTACGCCGCGACGGTTCCTCGCGCTTCAGCCCAGAAAACCGATGGGGCACATTCTATTCTGCTTCGGCAGCATGGCGTATTGATAAAGAGGAATTTATGAGTCGATTTGATAATATTGATGTGCTAAAGCTACGGATCGGATACGGGGCAATCGGCAACCAGGAAGTAGGCAACTACTCCTATTCTGATCAGGTCGGCTACAATTTTGATTATCCGTTTGGTGATGTTTTGAGCCGCGGATATGCGATAACCGCACTGGGAAACCAGGACCTGCAATGGGAAACAAGTGTGCAATACAACATCGGTATTGATTTAGGCCTTTGGGATGGAAGGTTCAATACGTCCCTGGAATTGTTCCACAAAATTACGGACAATATGCTGGTGAAAGAGCCCATACCTCCTTCAGCCGGATATGCCGAACCGGCTTGGGTTAACCGCGGAAAAATATTGAACCAGGGCATTGAACTCGACCTTAATTACCGCAATAATTTTGGTGGTTTTTACTTAGATATTACAGGAAATGTAGGCTATTTGCATAACGAAGTGCTTGAATTGCCTGCTCCCATACTCGGCGGACGGATCGATAACGGGGTTTTTGGCACGCGTAACGAGGTTGGTAATCCCATCGGATCGTTCTACTTGTATGAAATGGCCGGGATTTTTCAAAACGAACTCGATATTTTCACCAATGCATTTCAGGGTGTGAATATTCGCCCTGGCGATGTGCAATATGTTGATCAGAATGGTGATGGTGTAATTGACGAACTGGACCGGGTTCATATCGGAAGTGCAATTCCTACATTTACAACAGGCCTCAACTTGACAGCTGCCTACAAGGGTTTTGACCTGGGCTTGTTCTTGCAGGGAGCGTTTGGCCACCAGATATACTACCAGATAGCCACTGATATCGAAGGTTTTTACAGGCCGTTCAATGTTACCATGCGCTATTATGACGAAAGATGGACCGGCGAGGGCTCAAGCGATACCCAACCCCGCGCTTCGTGGTCAGCCAAATCAAATAACACAAGGCCTTCCACCAGATTTTTAGAAGATGCATCCTATATCAGGCTCAAAAACATACAAATTGGTTACTCCCTCCCCAAACATACACTTGAACGCTTTGGTATTGAAAAGTTGAGGATTTACGCTACAGCTCACAATGTGTTCACCTTGACAAAATATCCCGGTCTGGACCCGGAAATGACCACAAGCAACAATTCGGCTGGTGAAGGCGATGCCGCTGCCGGAATTGATTGGGGCACCTATCCTATTGCCAGATCTTACAACCTTGGGATTCAATTAACATTTTAAAAAAACATTGACCATGAAAAGAATATTGATACTTTCCGTGCTGATCTGGGGACTTTCTTCATCCTGTCAAAAGTTCCTCGAAGAAGACATGCAGGGCATTTATACCAGCAGCACATTTTTTGAGTCAGATGAGCATGCCATCCTGGCCCTGACGGCTGCCTATCAACCCATGGCCTTTTCAAGTATCCATAACAACCTATGGGTATTCGGCGATGTCGCATCCGATGATGCTCTCAAAGGCGGGAATCCGGGCGATCAGAGTGAGATTGAATTTATTGGCCAGTTCACCTATACACGCGACAATGGATTTATTCTCAATATCTGGAAACGCTACTACGAAGGCATTTCGCGTGCCAATGACGTAATCCACCGCCTGGGGGATGAGGTTGGTGCTGAAGTGAAAGAACAGGCCATTGCCGAAGCCAGATTCCTGCGTGCATACTATTATTTTCACCTGGTAAATATTTTTGGTGAAATCCCGCTTAAAACCGAACCGGCTTTTACTACAGCCGACCTTCACATTGGTGTATCGCCAGTGGCTGCCATCTTTGCCCAAATTGAATCTGATTTGAAAGCTGCCGTTGAAGTACTGCCGTCAGGAAGTGCCGCTGCCAACGGACGTGCCAGTAAATCAGCTGCCTATGGCTTATTGGCCAAGGTGTATCTTTTTCAAGAAAAATTTAACGATTGCCTAAATACTATTGAAGCCCTTGATGCACAGGCCCCACATGAGCTGACAACACTATATGCGAATAATTTCAAAATCGCTTTGCAAGATAATAATGAGGTTGTTTTTGCCATACAGCACATGAGCGGACAAGACCCCTTTGCCGGTAATGTACTGAATCAGTGGTTTGCTCCCCAAGTAGAAAATGGCTATTTCTTCAATGCTCCTACACAAGCTTTTGTAGATGCTTTCGAAAAAACCGCAACCGATATTTACGACCCAAGATTGGATTACACCATCGCACGCGAAGGCAGCACCTGGATGAATGGTGAACCTTATGATCCCAGTTGGTCGCCAACAGGCTACACCCTTAGGAAACATCAACAACCGCTGGATGAAATACCCAGTGGAAATAAAGGTGACGGCGATTTGAACTATACCTATTTGCGCTATGCCGAAGTGCTGCTGATGAAAGCTGAAGCCCTGAACGAAACCGGAAGAAGTGCGGAAGCACTCGAACCACTCAACCGGATACGCAAACGCGCTCGCGAAAGCTATTTGCATGATGAATTGCTGAATGGTCACGGAACAATCCCTCAGGGATTACTTCCCGACATTCAAGAAACCAGTCAGATGGCATTGCGCGAAATAATTCGAAATGAGAGACGTGTTGAACTCGGTTTTGAGTTTCACCGCTATTTTGACCTGATGCGATATGGGAAAATCTATGCAGAGCAAAAGTTGAACGAAACTTCATTCAACTTTGAGCAGCACCGCTATTTTCCCATTCCACAAAACGAAATTGATATAAACATAAATATTAATTAATTCAATTATTCATTAACCCCAATTTATTCACTTTTAATCAAATACATTTTATTATGGAAAAATTCAGATTAATTTCTAAGTTCATGATCGTTGC
>CAYTUA010000550.1:0-5983 GCA_964440855.1 uncultured Lentimicrobiaceae bacterium | reverse complement strand
AAAATAAAAGCTTTTGATAATGAGGGCCTGAACCTGCTTGTTCCACCATTTAAAACAGATGTAACGCGTGCAGCAGATGTTGTGGAAGAGGTGTTGCGCATTTATGGCTATGACAACATCGCTATCCCCGAAAAAATAAAAATTTCGATCAACCACAGACCGGATCAGGATGCAGAACAGCTGCAGAATACCATTTCCGACTTGCTATCGGCCAATGGTTTTTACGAAATCATGAACAACTCGCTGAGCAGGTCAGCCTATGCCAAAAAATTTGCTTTTGCCGATGAGCAACAAAATGTTGCCATACTGAACCCGTTGAGCAACGACCTGGATGTGATGCGCCAACACTTGCTTTTTGGCGGCCTCGAATCGCTGGCGTACAATCAAAACCGCAAAAGCACTGATTTGAAATTGTACGAGTTTGGCAATGTGTATTTTTTCAACCAAAAGGAAGCAACCAACACTGAAGCTCTGGCACCATATAGCGAGGAAAAGCACCTTGACCTGTTCCTGACTGGAAACAACCTCCAGGAATTATGGAACAAGAAAACAAACCCTTTCGATTTTTACGATTTAAAACAGGCGGTGGAAATGGTTTTTAAACGGCTCAACATCTCCGCTGAAGATTTTGAAACAGCTGAATTAAATTCCCCACCCTTTTCTTATGGAATTGCCTATCATTTTAATAACAAAGCAATAGCCCGTGCCGGATTGATTAACAAGGAATTAAACCACTATTTCGATCTGAAAAAAGATGTATTTCATGCGAGCATCAATTGGACTAGCTTGCTTGAAATAGCAGCTAACAGAACCATTCGTTTTACAGCAATTCCCAAATTTCCGGCAGTGCGCCGCGACCTGGCCCTTGTTGTGGATAAAAAAACGGCATTCAAAGATTTGAAAAAAGCAGCTTTTGAACAAGTGCCTGAGCTCTTGTCCTCGGTGAACATTTTTGATGTGTATGAAGGCGACAAAATTCCTGCTGACAAAAAGTCATACGCTATCAGCTTTATTTTGCAGGACAAAACAAAAACACTCACAGATAAGCTGATTGACAAAACAATGAACAAATTGCTTGAAAACTACAAGAAAAATTTCGGTGCCGAACTGCGTTAGGAAGTAGCAGTAATTTCTGAATCGAAAATTAATTATTTTTACAAAACTGAAAAAAGTTTTTTTTAATCCATGGATATACAAGCAATTAAACAAAGATTTGGAATAATCGGACATGACCCTTTTCTGGAGCGTGCCATACATATTGCAGTGCAGGTAGCCCCCACCGACCTCACAGTACTCATAACGGGGGAAAGCGGTACAGGCAAAGAGGTTTTTCCAAAAATAATCCACCAATCGAGTGCCCGCAAGCACGGTCCCTATATTGCTGTAAACTGCGGGGCCATACCTGAAGGCACCATTGATTCAGAATTGTTTGGACACGAAAAGGGTTCATTTACAGGTGCCCATGAAGCACGCAAAGGGTATTTTGAAGTGGTAGATGGCGGCACCATCTTTCTGGACGAAGTGGCCGAACTTCCCCTTTCCACACAGGTGCGTTTGTTGCGCGTGCTCGAAACAGGCGAATTCTTAAAAGTGGGCTCCTCCAAGGTGGTTAAAACAGATGCCCGTGTTGTGGCTGCCTCCAATGTGAATATCCCCGAAGCAATCCAAAAAGGAAAATTCAGGCAGGACCTCTATTACCGGCTGAATACAGTACCCATTTCCATACCGCCCTTACACAACAGAAAACAAGATATTGTGATGTTGTTCAAGAAGTTTTCGTCTGATTTTGCCGAAAAATACCGTATGCCACCCTTGCAGCTTACGCAAGAAGCAGAACATATGCTCGAAAATTTCAGGTGGCCGGGCAATATCAGGCAGCTAAAAAACGTAACAGAACAGATATCAATCATTGAAAAAGTGAAATTGGTAGATGCTGCACTTTTGCAAAATTATTTACCAAAAGAAGCTTCAGCTTCATTGCCCGTTCTATATAGAAATGAAAAAGAAGAAGATAAAATATCAGAACGTGATTTGCTCTATAAGGTGCTATTCGACATGAAAAAGGACATCCTTGAATTGAAAAAGACAGTTGCCGATATCGTACAAAAAGGCGGTGTGGACACAGCACTTCAGCAAAGCAAAGCACACCTTATCAGGCAATTTGCCGATGACCTCGAAGAAGACTTTTCCGAAATTGAGATCCGTATGGCAGAAGATCAAAATGGTTTTCAGTCATCAGAAATTATTGATGAAAACCTTTCGCTTGAAAAGAAAGAAATTGATATGATCAAAAGGGCATTGGAGAAACACAATGGCAAACGAAAAAATGCAGCCAAAGAATTAGGCATTTCGGAACGTACACTGTATCGTAAAATCAAAGAACATAATATTGACCTTTGATGCATAAAGGAACCACATATTATCACTTCAGGCTCATCTCAATGAGCACCATCTTTTTGCTGCTCGCACAATCATGCGGCATTTATTCATTTACAGGAGCGTCTATCCCGCCAGAAGCACAGACACTTTCGGTGCAACACTTTCCTAACAATGCCATCCTGGTTGAACCCCTGTTGAGCAGTTCATTTACTGCTGCCTTGCGGGATAAATTTATGACACAAACCAGCCTCCGTATGGTGGACCAAAATGGCGACCTCGCCTTTGAAGGAGAAATTCTGGACTTTAAAACAGAACCTATGGCCATTCAAAGCGACCAAACAGCTGCCTTAAACCGATTAACAATTACTGTCAATGTCAGGTTTTTTAATACATTTGATGAATCAAAGAGCTTCGAAACAAGGTTTTCACAATATATGGATTATCCGAGCGATCAGGATTTGAATGCGGTTAAGGATAATCTGATCCGTGATATTGTTGATATGTTGGTTGATGATATCTTTAACCGTGCAGTCGTAAACTGGTAAATTGGCGCCCTTATGAACAAACATTCATTTTTGGAATACCTGAAAGACCCGGAAAAACTGGACAAAGAAACAATTGTACAGCTGATGGACCTGGTGCAACAATTCCCATATTCGAGTCTGGCCCACACCCTGCTGGCCATTAATTTATACAAGGAAAGCCACATCATTTATGACAGCCAGCTGAAAATGGCTGCCTGCCTGGCTCCTGACCGCAATATATTGCGTTTGCACATCGATAAAATGAGTGGCTTCAGGGAAAAAACAGACCTGCCGGATGAATTCAGGCCCAAAACTAAAGCAGAAGAACCCATAGAAGATGCTGCCCTTAAGAACGAAGAAGAAAAGCCAATTCCTGAGCAAGAAACTGTAAGCGAAAAAACCGAAACCCCTGCTGCAAGCCCGGAACCCGTTTCCATTGACCCAGAGCTAAAAAAGCCTTCCGAAAATGAACCTGATCTGGCAGAAGTCAAGCCTGCCCCTGAAGAAATTGAAGATGCAGGTCCGGTTATGGAAAAACAAGAAAATACAGGAGCCGAACGAAGAAAAACCATCGAAGAGCTAAAGCTGATCGTTGCCCAGCGCATCAGGCAAATCGAACAGGAAAAAATAGCAGAAAGAGAAAGTGGTCCTGCACGTCCTACACCCAAAGAAGATATTATAGAGCGTTTTATCCGCGAAAATCCAAGCATTTCGCGTGGTAAGGCAGGTTTCTTCAACCCCCTGACAAGTGCACAGCAAAGTGTGGTAGATCAGGAAAACATTGTAAGTGAGACCTTAGCAAAAATATACAGGGCACAAGGCCATGAAGAAAAAGCCATTAGTGTTTACAAAAAATTATCCTTGAAATATCCGGAAAAAAGTAGTTACTTTGCAGCCCTTATTGAAGAAACAAAAAAAGGATAAAACCACTTAAAATTATTAAAAATGTACGTTTTCATTTCAATCCTGATACTGATAGTCAGCATACTGATGGTTTTAATCGTATTGGTACAAAACTCAAAAGGTGGCGGGTTGGCCTCCAATTTCTCTGCATCAAACCAGATAATGGGCGTTAGGCAAACAGCTGATTTTCTTGAAAAAGCTACCTGGTCAATGGCCATTGGTTTGTTGGTATTAAGTTTGGCTGCTACTATGGCCATCCCTAAATTCAGCAATGTAGGCGAACAATTCGATACTGAATTGCGTCAGCAAATTGAACAAAATGCACCAGTTGATTTCCAGGAACCCCCTACCCGCGAAATCGAAGACTAATCAGTCAAGACTTTAAAAACTAAACAAAATGTCAGAATGTCACCAGCTTCTGACATTTTTTTTATCCTTAAACGCAGGCTTTCTTGAAGCTAAATTTCATTTAAAATACTACATATCAATTTTTTACATTAGAATTTGCTGCACAGCGCCCAACTTTAATTGGATGATGTCGGGCTTTGGCACAAAATATGACATAGGCAGGCAGCGCACTGCTTATACAAAGCACGCACAGACTTATATTTAAAAATACATAAACCTAAAAATCATTCATATGGGAAAATTAAACATCAAACCGTTAGCCGACAGGGTAGTTATTGAACCCGCACCTGCTGAGCAAAAAACTGCTAGTGGAATCATCATTCCTGACACAGCCAAGGAAAAACCGCAAAAAGGAACCGTCATGGCCGTTGGTGAAGGCACCAAAGACAACCCCGTAACAGTTAAAGTAAATGATGTGGTGCTTTATGGCAAATATGCCGGTACCGAATTCACCATTGATGGCAAAGATTATCTGATCATGCGCGAATCAGACTTGATTGCTGTTGTGTAAACCATTGTAAAACAAATTTGAAACATTCAAAAAAAAATAGAAACTAAATAAATTTAAGCATTATGGCAAAGGATATTTTATTCAATCTCGAAGCAAGGGACAAACTTAAAAAAGGTGTTGACGCCCTTTCGAATGCAGTTAAAGTAACACTGGGACCCAAAGGCCGCAATGTGATTCTTGAAAAATCATATGGCGCACCACAAATCACCAAGGATGGTGTTACAGTGGCCAAAGAAGTGGAACTGACTGATCCCGTCGAAAATATGGGTGCACAAATGGTGAAAGAAGTTGCTTCCAAAACCAACGACATTGCTGGTGATGGTACCACCACAGCTACCGTCCTGGCTCAGTCCATCATCACAACAGGACTTAAGAACGTTACTGCCGGTGCCAACCCCATGGACCTGAAACGAGGTATTGATAAAGCTGTTGCACTGGTTGTGAAATCGCTTCATGCTCAAACAAAGCAAGTAGGTGACAGCAATGAGAAAATCAAGCAAGTAGCGGCCATCTCGGCCAATAACGATCACACCATTGGGTCGCTTATTGCAGAAGCTATGAGCAAGGTAAAACAAGAAGGCGTAATCACTGTTGAAGAGGCCAAAGGTATCGAAACCTACGTTGATGTAGTTGAAGGTATGCAATTCGACCGTGGGTATATCTCTCCCTATTTTGTGACCAATGCCGAAAAGATGGAAGCCGTTTATGAAAACCCCTACATCCTGATCTACGACAAAAAGATCTCAGTGATGAAGGATTTGCTTCCAATCCTTGAAAAAGCCATTCAAAGTGGTAAACCCCTGGTAATAATTGCTGAGGATGTTGAAGGCGAGGCGCTCGCAACCCTTGTTGTTAACCGCCTGCGTGGTTCGCTCAAGGTGGCTGCCGTAAAAGCACCCGGTTTTGGCGACCGCAGAAAAGAAATGCTTGAGGATATCGCCATCCTGACAGGTGGTGTAGTTATCTCAGAAGAAAAAGGCTACCGCCTGGAAGACGCTACCATTGATATGCTTGGTGAAGCTGACAAAGTTAGCATCGACAAGGAAAACACAACCATCGTGAGCGGCCAAGGCTCAAAAGAAAGCATCAGCGGTCGCGTGGCTCAAATCAAGAATCATATTGAATCCACCACTTCGGATTATGACAAGGAAAAACTGCAGGAACGTTTGGCTAAACTGGCCGGCGGTGTTGCCGTTATCTATGTAGGTGCAGCCAGCGAAATGGAAATGAAAGAGAAGAAAGACCGCTTTGAAGATGC
>CAYTUA010000549.1:0-3156 GCA_964440855.1 uncultured Lentimicrobiaceae bacterium | reverse complement strand
AAATACAGGTCCAGTTCAATGGGGTCCACATCGGTGATGCGCAGGCAATAGGCCACCACACTGTTGGCACCGCTGCCACGCCCCACATGGTAAAAGCCCCGCGACATGGAATAGCGTATCACATCCCAGGTGATCAGGAAGTAGGACGAAAAACCCAGTTTATCAATTATAGTCAGTTCATTTTCAACACGTTTAAGGGCTTCTTTGTTGCCGGCCCCATAGCGGTAACGCAGGCCGTCAAAAGCCAGTTTGCGCAGCAAGGCCCTGTCGTCATCGGGGTTCCCGGTGAAGGTTTTTCGGTTTTTCAGGCTTTTGAAGTCGAAATCAATGGCACAATCGGCCATTATTTTTTCTGTATTGGCCAGCAGGCCGGGATACAGCACAAAGGCAGCGCGCAGGCGTTCGGGGCGGAGCCATATTTCATCGGGACTGGCCATTTGTTCGGCTGTGAGTTTGGATAGCAGGCAGTTATGATCGATGGCCCGCAGGTTTTGGTGCACATAAAAGCCTTTTTCGTCGGCAAAGCTCAGGGGCTGCATCAGCAGAAGTTTGTGTTGGCGGTGTTGCCAGCCCGAATTGAGCAAGCGGGGCACCTGGCCAAGGCGCACACCCATAAATTCGTTGTCGCGCAACTGTCCGGGCAGCCGCGACTCAAAAGGATAAACAACATACACCTCCCTGAAATCGGGTGCTGTTTCGTCAAAAGGCATTTTACTGAGGCTGTGTTTTGTAAGCCAGACATTCAGCTCCCTGAAGCCTTCATTGTTGCGGGCAAGGCCCACATACAACAGCTTGTCGCCATTGCGGAATTCCACGCCGGCAATGGGTTTGATGGCTTGCTTGCGGCATTCCTGCACAAACGCAATCATGCCCATGCTGTTGTTGATATCTGTCAATGCCATGGCTTCCACGCCCATAGCTTTGGCTTGCCCCACCAGTGTTTCCACCGAAAGGGTGCCGTAGCGAAGGCTGTAATAGCTGTGGCAATTGAGGAGCATTTTTCTTAATGATTAAAATCTAATCACGAATAGCGCCATTAAATTAATCATTATTGAGATGCGCAGCAGAGATTGTTTTTGACTTTTTTTTAACGAACTAAAGTTGCTTTGAGTAAAGCTGGTTTTAGAATAGCCTTAAGCTACTTTGTGGGATAGCTATAGCACAAAGAGCCTCAAAGAAGCACAAAGTTTCACAAAGGGAAACGGCTGTTATGAAGGAGAATGATTTTTAAAAATTGTTATTGGCTGAACCGTTGAAGTCTTTTGATTAAAGCTGGTTTAAAATAGCTCTGTGCAGCTTAGTGGCTCCTTTGTGGAAGCTTTGTGGAATAGCTATAACGCAAATTCCGCAGCTGTGGAAACACAAAGGGAAACGGTTTGCTAATAAATGGTATAGTTGTAAAGCATATCCCCAACACCGGTTACCAGGTTGACTTCGTTGTTGTTGTGCAGGCTGCCCACAGCAAAGGGTGTTTCACCAACCAAACCACTGCTGATGATCATGCGGCCATCTTTGTCAATCAAAAAGATTTCCTTGCTGGTTTCGGAAACAATGCCCAGCAGGCGTTTCTGCCGCGTTACATTGAAAAAAACGGGCTTGGTAATGATGGTATGCCGGAAAGAATATTTGAACAATTCTTTGCGGAAGCGGTCGAAAATAAGCAGTTCGTTGCCATCCAGGTAGATAAAGTCAACGGAATTGTTGCGGTTAAAATCTTCATACAGGAAAAAGTGCTCGGGGCTGAAGGCACCAAAATCGGTGGTTGCCAGACTGCCATTGCTTGCCACATACAACAATTTCCCTGTGCGGTTGGTGGTGAGCAGTATGCCACGGCTGTTGGTGCGGTTTACATAAAAATCTGAATGCAAAGCTTTGTCGATTTTACCACGCGGGCTGATTCGGGTTCGTCCTTGCCGGTCAACAATGCGGATATTGCCTTTTACATCGGTGATGATGATGTAATCGCGCCCACCGGCAAGGTGTCGCTCAACACTTTTGGTTACAATTTCCTGGCTACGGGGTTTTTGCCAGCCATCCACTTCGCGCCCACGTATGTCGTAGTTGTAGGTGATTTTATCGGCCCCATTGATCAGGATGCGGTAATCGCGTTGGTTGCTGTAGTCAAAAAGCGAAATTCCATTGGTGGCCTGTGACCGCAGCTTCACCGGATAATTGGCTACGTTATCACCATTGCGGTCAACCAGGTGCAGATAATTCAAGGTGTTGAAAAGGTATTGGATACGGCCGTTTTTATAATAATCAACCGCAAATACTTCGCCCATGGGCTCTTCACTGATTTGCTTTTTCCAATAGATCTCCCCGTCGGGCGAAACCAGGTACATCTTGTTGGATTGGTCAAAGGCCACAATATTGTATTTTCCGGTTACATGGTCTTCAATAATGAATGGTTTGCCGGCAACGGGGGCATCAAGTTTTGTTTTCCATGCAATCAGGCCTTCTTCTTTGTAATCAGGATTGTATTTCAGGAAGATGTTGGTATAAATCATACCGGCAATCTGACTGAACTGAACAGCAAGGCCTTCAAAATTGCGCACAACTTGCTGGTTCCGGTTGATGTGAAGCAGCAGGGCAGGGTCGAGGAAATGCTGCATAATTTCATGTCCTTCGCGCAGGTTGGTGTATAATAAAATATTGGAAGCATAGGACAAATTGTTGGCAAAACGCTTAAAATTCTCGTTCATATCAAGCGTACGGCTTGTACGATACAACCTCACCACTTCTTCCAGCGTTTGTTGGTTGTTGGCCACCAACAAATGATTGTCAACAAGGGTGTACCATCCATCATCAACCAAGGCAAAAGCCGGCCCAAACAAGCCGGGAATCAGTCCTTTGATATTGATGTGTGCATAGGTTGTGTTCTCTATCCGTTGAGAAGGCCTGTTGCCCCGTGTGCGGCCGGCCAACCTGTTCAAGGCTTGCTTAACAGCTTGCTGATCAGTGATGCGGGCAGCAAACAAAGCACGTTCCTTTGGGTTTCCGGCGGCAATGGCCAAGGCAACTTCGCCGTTAATTGCCTGTATAATTTCTTTCTCAAAATCAAAATTATATTGATTCGTCAAGCTTGCCATATTATCCTGGCCAATAGCTGCCTGATGGTAAGATGCAAAATCTTCCATACCAAAATGCAGCAGCAGG
>CAYTUA010000548.1:0-4541 GCA_964440855.1 uncultured Lentimicrobiaceae bacterium | reverse complement strand
GTCAACACCTGTAACGATGGTTATAAGATTGAGGTGTTTCTTTGCTGTTTTAATGTATTTTGAAAGTCCTTTAATTCCTGACTGACTTGCAAATGCTGTAATACCAGTAAAAGTGTGAAATTCCTTATCCGACAAGAATGCAGTGATTTGTTGTCCAACAGAGTTTGTTGATTTTTCCTTAAAGCCCTGTCCAACTAGATTAATATTCATTTCAATTAATATCTTTTTTTGTTACAAAAGAATTGATATCGATTACACCCTGTTTTTTTCAGATAGGTCTTTTCGGCTCTTTAGGCATGTTGTTGGGCATCATAGTTTTGATTTTTTCACAACTGTAAAAATAGAAAAAAATGGCCCATTAAAAATAAGCATCAATGATTTTTTTTGCAGGGCAGGATTTGGCACAAATAGTTCTTCTGCCAATGGGTGTTGGGTAAAGCCGGCTTGGTATAAACATTCGATATAATTTATTGCATCACAATAAAATACATGCAATAGCAATGCATGCATGCAATAAATTATCAATAAGAGGAATGAAGTATCTACCCCCCAACAGCCTTGGAAGCCTCTTCCGCTTCTTCGCTATCGGCCAGACTGATGTCCGTCAGGATTTTGCTTAGCTCTTGCTGCATTTTATGCACAACTGCCTGATAGCGTTCTAAATAGATGCTATCAACTGGTTTGGCCGGAGGTGATTCAACCTTCAGGGGGTTTACAGGCTGCCCGTTGCGGAAAAAGCGAAAATCGAGGTGGGGGCCAGTTGATAAGCCTGTGCTGCCAACATATCCAATTACCTGACCCTGGCTAACCCTTGTGCCCTGGCTGATCCCTTTGGCAAAACTGCGTAGGTGCATATAGGCCGTGGTATAAGTATCGTTGTGTTTGACGTAGAGGTAGTTGCCTGCTCCTCCTGACTGATATCCCTTGCGTGTGACCACACCCTCGCCTATGGCATACACAGGTGTTCCGGCAGGTGCTGCATAATCAACGCCATGATGGGGCCGGCTGATTTTTAAAATGGGATGGTAGCGGCTGTTCGAAAAGCCTGAACTTATCCGGCTGTATTTCAGCGGTGCCTTCAGAAAAGTACGCATCAGGCTTTGGCCGTTTTCATCGAAATAGTCGCCAATACTATCCTGTTCAAAGTAGAACGCAAAATGGTCTTTGTTGTAATGTTTAAATCTGGATGACAGCACTTTGCCAATGCCAACAGGTCTGTCGTCAACATACAAGCGCTCATATATCACCTCAAACTGATCGTTTTTCTGTATGCCGAAGAAGTCGATGGTCCAGGCATAAACTTCTGACAAGTGATTGGCCAGATTGGGGTCGAAACCGCCGCCAACCATGGCGTTCCAAAGGGAGGAATTTATTGTTCCGTAAGCAGTTTCAATACGTCTTTCAATTGCTTTTTGTCCCCGCCACGAAGGCAAGGTGTCATATAGGCCAAAAACTACATATTCCGTATTGTTTATCTCGTAGGCAAAATACAGGGGCGTTTTGAGCGAGTCTTTTTTAGCAATAACCGTAAAATCGTTTCCTGCCCGGATGCGCCTCACATCAAATACATCCCTGCGGTGCCGGGCTATATGGTCAATGGTGGCATAATCCACCCCAAAACCAAGCAGAATGTCTGAAAGGAATTGATTGCGCCGCACCTGGCCATGAAAGGTTTCCAATGAATCTACCACCACATCAAAAAGCAGTAACGGTTCATGCACGACAGGCTGTTTTGCCATTGCTTCCTCGGATTCCGGATGGCTGTTGCTGCAGCCTGCCAGAAAAACAAAGCTTGCTGCGAATAGATAATAGGATATAATTTTGAGATATAATGAAGTCAATTTCATTTTTTTTTCGAGATAAACAAGTACGACAAATCAATCAGGGTTCCAAATGGCTCTGGGCGCAAAAATAATGTAAATCGCAATACCCAGGTGCCGCTGCGCGATTGTATCGTCTGGCGACTTTGCTATTATAACTTTTTGTACTGAGTAGTATTCGCTATTAACCGCACCACGCAAGCGTACTCCCACAGCAGCAGAGGTTAATCGAGTTACCCTTTAGCTGCCAGGCCAAACCATATAGCAAAAATGGTTATCGTAAAGTTGGGCCTAATTTTCCTTGATGGCGTAGTCGCGTCCCGCTTTGAAAGCCTTGATATTCAATTCAACCACATCCTCGCCTTTATTGCCAAAAATTTCGTGAATGGCTTTTTCCAGGTTTTCAATTTTCAGGTCGAGGTAAGGCGATGAAGCACCCAAAATGACCATATTGGCCGCTTTTACTGAACCCAGCTCCTTGGCCATGGCATCGGCATCAAGGGTGATATATTGTGGCTGTTTCCATATTTCCTGCAATACAGTTTCTATTGGCGGATAATTGGGGATATTCACAAAGGGGTTGATGCTCGTGATAATCCAGCCATTTTCCATCAACATGGGGAGGTACCGAAGCGATTCCATAGGTTCAACAGAAATAATGAGGTCTGCTTTTCCTTCAGGAATCAGGTCGGATGAAATTGGTTTTGACGACAGACGGAGGTGTGATTGAACTGCACCGCCGCGTTGGCTCATGCCATGCACTTCGGCCTGTTTTATATGCAAACCCTCTGTGAGTGCAGCCATGCCAATACTGGCAGCAATGCTCAAAATCCCTTGACCGCCTACACCGGCCAAAATAATATCTTTCTTCATGATCAATCTTTTGTTTGAATTAATTATAATTCCAATGCCTTTGCTTTGGCTTTTTGGCGCATTTTGCGTCCCAATGTCTGAATGCATTCACGACGTGGAATAATTACCGATACACCGGGATATTCCAGTTCTTTTTTAATGGTTTCCACATTTTCTTCATGGAATTTTCGCAGCGGTTTCAACACATGAATATGTTCATCGGCCACGCCAACACCCCTGCAAATGGCTTCAACCTTGCCCAGGGCCGACGATGCCTGGCCCCCAGTCATGCCTGTTGTGGCATTGTCCAGGATAAGTACTGTTATCGGCGAATTGTTGTTCACGGCATCCAGCAGGCCTGTGATGCCCGAATGGGTAAAAGTGGAGTCGCCAATGGCAGCAACTGCCGGCACGAGGCCGGCATCAGCGGCACCAATGGCCATGGTGATCGAAGCGCCCATATCCACACAGCTGTTGATGGATTCGAGCGGTTCGAGTGCACTTAAGGTGTAGCATCCGATATCGGAGAAAACGCGTCCGCGGCCGTATGCCTCAAGGGCTTCGTTAAGGGCCAGGAAAGCGTCGGTATGCGAGCATCCGTCGCAAAGCTTGGGCGGCCGGCCTGTGATAAATGCGGGGGCTTGCTTTCCGGCAATTACTTCCATGCCCAGTGCTTTGCCTACATTGTTGGGGTCGAGTTCGCCATCACGCGGCAAGCTGCCATCGAGGCGGCCATGGATGGTTTTTCCTTTGTTGAGCATGCCACGAAGGAGTTCTTCAACTATCGGGTAGCCATCTTCGAGCACAAGAACAGCGTCACAATTGTCGTACAATTTGTTCACCATTTCCAGCGGAAGGGGATATTGACCCACCTTGAGCAGGGGATAAGGCAGCGGGTTTTCCTGATAGTTTTCCATCAGGTAATTATAAGCCAGCCCACAGGCTAAAATGCCCAGGCTTTTGTCCGGGCCATCCGTATAGGTATTGAAGCCCGAAGTAGCTGATGCTTCTTCCAACCCAGACTGCTTTGCGAGCAATTCCTTGTATTGTTTGCGGGCAATATTCGGAAGCAACACAAACTGTCGCAAGTTTGCCGGAAGCTTCAAATCATTCTGTGGCTTTTGCTCTTTGAGGTCGACGCCGGTACGCGAATGTGCCAGACGGGTTGTGATACGGAGCAAAACAGGGATGGCCATTTTTTCGGATAACTCAAAACCATAATGAACCATATCATAGGCTTCTTGCTGTGTGGTGGGTTCGAGGATAGGGATAAATGAAAATTTGCCATAAAACCGTGAGTCCTGCTCATTTTGAGAGGAGTGCATGGAAGGGTCGTCGGCAGCAACCACAATCAGGCCGCCATTGGCACCTGTGATGGCTGAATTGACAAAACCATCGGCAGCCACGTTCAATCCAACATGCTTCATACAAACCATGGCACGTTTGCCGGCATAGGACATGCCGAGGGCTGATTCCATAGCAGTTTTTTCGTTGGCCGACCACAGGGCCCTGATGTTGCTTGCCTTGGCAGCTTTTGATGCCTGCACATATTCCATAATCTCAGTGGAGGGTGTTCCGGGATAGGCATAAATCCCTGACATTCCGGCGTCTATACCTGCCTGAGCAATGGCTTCATCTCCCAATAACATTAATCTTTGCATAGTGAATAGGGTGTATATTTTTCAGTAAAAACTTCTGTTACAAAAATAACAATTTAGCCAATTTGCCGGGCCGTTCCGGGTAAAACATATTGATTCTAAATAATATGAATTTTTGTAAATGAATTGCATGCCGAATTCTGGCAGATTACAGTGTGCATGGGACCATATCTGAGATTGGTTTACCTAAAAACACTAAGTTTGTTGCCTC
>CAYTUA010000547.1:0-5794 GCA_964440855.1 uncultured Lentimicrobiaceae bacterium | reverse complement strand
TCAATTTGACAAATTAAAAGACAAAATAAATTTCGTTGCTCAAGAATTTAGACAAGAACTTAATATAAACGATTACGCTACAACAATAGAAAGTGAAATGTTAAACGTTGTAGATGTTGAGAGTTATGAAGAAAACAATAATATTGTTGAAATCTATCCAGGAGAAGGAAGTTTTACAACACTAAGAAGTGACTATTATTTATTTAACTTCTCAAACAGTACTTATATACCTACAAAAAGACCTATTTACGAAGTTCACGATGTAAAAGTCGGATTAAATTTAATTTTATTTAAATTAGATGCATCTGGTGACCCCATTCCTGATATAAATCCAATAGAAGAAGGATTCTTCGAGGTTAGCTTGAAGGATAGGGTTTTACAAAAAGAACTTTGGGATACTTTAGATATAGAACGTGACCAAGATAGTATTGATTTAATAAGTACAGGTAAATTCTTTAAAAACAATACAATTTATTACAACTATGGAAGAAAAAATATTTTTGTAGGTGAATTGTTTGGTTTATTCGAAGTTCAAGACTCTCTTTTAAAACTACTATCCGCTGCATCTTTTCAACACTTCAAAGATGAAGGTTTAATACCGTCCGAAGTAAATAACTCGGAAGAAGCGGACGATAATAACAATAGATGGTCTGTAACGGTATTAGAAACCGGAGGTGGTAGTTTATTCGGAAATGTTATTCAAAACGAAGGTAGACTGCTTTGTAGAACGTATTATACACCAATTACAAGTGCAATTACGTATCAAATAAATCGAGACAACATATCTGAGATAAATCAGTATTCTGAATTAACAGCGAATCAACAAACAAGAATCGTAGATGCAAGTAGGTTTGCAAATAACTTAAAGGGTAGAGTTAACAAAATGGGAGGTAGTGAATTATCATTATCTCACAGAGTTCAAAATTATTCGGATAGTTTCTCATTAGGTGACTTTGTATTTGATGACGGTGTATTTGTAATAACCAAAAAAGAAACACTTGTACATCGGGATTATTACATTATAAATTACGAATTAACCAAAAACTTTAATAAGTTTTCTCAATTTATTGGTATCGATAGTGAAATAAGACAATACGAAACCGGTAAAAGAGACAGAACCGTTGAAAGAGATTTAGTTTACTCTGAATTTATAGAAGTAGAAGCTGCTAGTGGTGGATCAGGAAGCAACGCATCATTAACTTTGGCTAATAACGAAAAAGTATTAAAAACTTTAGGGTTCGATGATTCTTGGATAAGCATTTCTCATAAAGTACATGAATAAATTAAGAACGCAGTGCATACCAATTGAAATCAACAACCAAGTTAAATCAATTGAAATCTATTAATAGCTCAAATAGGTTTAACACTTCCATCATGCCAACTGGCATACATTGTATAAGATCGTGCAATGCGGGCCACTTCACCTTCTAATAATTCCTTATCAATGCTTTTTATTTTTTTTGCAGGCACACCGGCATACACACTGCCACCTTCAACAACAGTATCTTTCGAAATGAGTGCGCCGGCAGCCACGATGCTGTTGCTTTCCACAAGGGCACCATCCATGATGATGGCTCCCATGCCAATCAGTACATTGTCTTGAATGGTGCAACCATGCACAATGGCACCATGGGCGATGGATACATTATTTCCAATGTTCACCGGTGCTTTTTTATAGGTGCAGTGGATAATGGCCCCATCCTGGATATTCACATTGTTTCCAATTTTGATGTAGTGCACATCTCCCCTTACCACGGCATTGAACCAAACGCTGCAGTTGTCACCCATTTCCACTTCGCCAACAACAGTGGCATTCTCTGCAAAAAAACAGTTTTTTCCAAATTTAGGGTGCATGCCTTTTACACTTCTGATAAGTGCCATATCAATTGGATTTATTGGGGTAATCGATTGAGTAATGCAAGCCGATGCTTTCCTTTCGCTGGGAGGCATGCTTGATAATCAGGTAAGCCACATTAACCAGGTTGCGCAACTCGCACAACTCAACAGTTAAAACCGACTTTTCATAAAGGTCTTCCGTTTCTTTGTAAATCGTCATCAGGCGGTCAAAAGCCCTTTTAAGGCGCAAATCGCTCCTGACAATACCCACATAACTGCTCATAATGCTTTGCAGTTCCTTGCGCGATTGGGTGATGAGCACCATCTCCTCATTGAGCACCGTACCTTCAGCATTCCAATTGGGTATTCGGGCCTCTAGTGTTGTGTTTTTCGCTTGTTCGATGGAATCCATGGCAGCCCGATGGGAAAACACCACAGACTCGAGTAGCGAATTCGATGCCAATCGGTTAGCCCCATGAAGGCCAGTGCAGGCCACTTCACCGGAAGCATAAAGCTTATCAATACTGGTTCGTCCGATTTCATCTGTTTTGACACCCCCACAGATATAATGCGCAGCAGGAACAACCGGTATCATGTCCTTCTGGATATTGATACCTATGCTTAGGCACTTGGCATAAATACCAGGAAAATGCTGCAAAATTTCGCTCTCAGGCAAGTGGCGGGCATCCAAATAAACATGGTCAGAGCCGGAAATTTTCATCTCACTGTCTATCGCCCTGGCAACAATATCCCTCGGGGCCAGGGAACCACGCTTATCGTAGCGCTGCATAAACTCATTTCCTCGAATGTCTTTTAAAACTGCACCTGAACCACGAATTGCTTCTGTAATGAGGAAAGAAGGCTTTTCACTTGGATTGTATAATGAAGTGGGGTGAAACTGAATAAATTCCATGTGATCGACAATACCTTTGGCGCGGTAGAGCATGGCGATCCCATCCCCTGTGGCTATGGTAGGATTTGTAGTGGTTTGGTAAATATTGCCTGCACCGCCAGTTGCAAGCAGGGTTGTTTTTGCCAGAATGGTTTCAATTTCGCCACTCTGAGGATTCAGGACATAGGCACCAAAGCACTGTATGTCTCTGTTTGAGCGCCTTATGATTTGTCCCAGATGGTGCTGGGTGATAATATCGACAGTAAAATAGTCTTCAAGTAAATGAATATTAGGGTGTTGCTTAACCTTTTCAATCAAGGCCCGTTGGATTTCCGATCCTGTTTTGTCCTGATGGTGCAAAACACGGTATTCTGAATGCCCACCCTCGCGAGCCAATGCATACTTTCCACTTGATTCCTTATCGAAATGCGTTCCCCAGTCAATTAATTCCTTTACCCTTTCGGTGGATTCGGTGATAGTGATGCGCACAATATTTTCATCATTCAGATGGGCACCGGCTTTGAGTGTATCGCTGATATGCTTCTCATATGTATCCGGATTGTACATCACAGCGGCAATACCTCCCTGGGCATACCAAGTGGCAGTATCGTTGGCACCGGTTTTTGTAACAACCATTACTTTTCCGTGTTGGGCTACTTTCAGAGCATAACTTAAACCAGCTATACCCGATCCTATTACCAAGAAATCAACTTCGTGCCTCATAATCTTTCACTTAAACCATTTTTGGAAATTGAAAAAGTCTAAATCTGCAATCTTAATTCTTCAATCAATTCCTATTCCAACTCACAATCCCAAAAGCACCTCAACAGGATCTTTTGCACCAAAAAGCATTTTAGACGGATTTTCGAGCATTTCCTTTACTTTGACTAAAAAACTCACAGACTCTCGTCCGTCAATGATGCGGTGATCGTAGCTAAGTGCCACATACATAATCGGGTGTATTTCAACTTTGCCATTCACAGCAACGGGCCGCTCAACAATGTTGTGCATACCCAGTATGGCCGACTGCGGTGGATTTATAATCGGAGTGGAAAGCATGGAACCAAACACACCTCCATTGGTGATGGTAAATGTACCGCCTGTCATTTCATCCAGGCTCAATTTGTTATCGCGGGCTTTGATGGCCAGCTCTTTCACTTTGTATTCTATCTCTGCCAAGGACAATGTTTCGGCATTTCGGATAACAGGAACAACCAAACCTTTCGGCCCCGAAACGGCGATGCTGATATCTGCATAATCAAATTGCACAATTTCATCCCCATCTATTTGGGAATTGACCTGCGGAAAGTGCTGCAAAGCTTCGGTTACAGCCTTCGTGAAGAATGACATGAATCCCAGGCCTATTTCATGTTTCTCCTTAAACAGCTCTTTGTATTGTTGCCGAATTTCCATAATGGGCGACATATTCACCTCGTTGAAAGTGGTGAGCATGGCCGTATCATTCTTCACCGAAACCAGTCTTTGGGCCAGCTTTTTACGCAAAGAGCTCATTTTACGTCTTTCGTCATTGCGCGTGCCACCCCATGAGGAACCAACAACTGGCTGGCTAGTGGCCTGGCCCCTATTTTCCATATAAAACGACACATCCTTTTTCCCAAGCCTGTAGTGCTTGAAAAATTCGAGCAATTCCTTTTCACTTATATTTTCACTTTCTGCCAGTTTGCGGGCCAAAGGCGAAAGATTCAGCTGCCGCTCCTGTGCATCTTCTTTTATTAATTCCTGCTTCCCGGGCGCTTTCGTGTCGATTGGTTTGTCCTTTTCGGGCTTTGGAGCAACACTTTCTTTCTTGGGAGGTTCATCTTTTTTCTCCGCTGCCTTTGCTTTTTGCTCCTTTGTGGCCTCACCTGCCTCGATAGTGGCGATAACTGAACCAACCTCAATGGTATCGCCTTCTTTGGCTTTCAGGCTGATGGTGCCCGATTCACTGGCGGCTACACTAAGGGTAGCTTTGTCGGAGTCGATTTCGGCAATATCCTGATCCTTTTCTACATAAGCGCCATCCTCAACCAGCCAATTGGCCAGCTGCACTTCGTTGATGGATTCGCCCGGGCTTGGTACTTTTACTTCGATGGCCATATTTTTAGGTGTATTTTTCTGTAACTATTTGGTTAAATGTTTTATGTGTTGATACAGATTATAATTTACTGAATCCAAAACAAAAAAATCTATTCTAACTTTTTATCAGACGAATGATAGGTGCTATCCAGATGGTCAACCTTCATATTGGCAAGTTCCTGCTCAAACGACCGCCATTTGTTGCCAATACAAATCATACCACAGGTTTTGCCAACAAGTTTGCACTGGCATTGCTCAAAGGTTTTATCAATAATTTTCCTTTGCCTGATTTCATGGAATTTGGGTGACCCTGTTGCCGGACTGCCACTGGCTGGTCTGGCAATTAGTTTGAGTGCTACTTCTTTAAACTCATGATGGATAAATTTCCAGGCACCCATATTCATCGGTTCTTCCTGCACCCACAAATGATTTTCTACCTTGCTGTAGCGATCAATCACTGTGTTCATTTGCTTGCGCGGCAGTGGGTGCAATTGTTCAATACGCACCAGAGCAATGGTTTCATCCTTAAGTTTTTGCTTTTCTTCAAGCAAATCATAATAAATTTTTCCACTGCAAAACACAAGTTTTTTCACCTTTTCAGGATTGGCATCCGCATCATCAATCACTTCTTGAAATCCACCATTTGAAAAATCTTCGAGAGGGGAAACACATAAGGGATGGCGCAATAAACTTTTAGGGGTAAAAATGATGAGGGGCTTACGGAAAGGCCTTTTCAGCTGTCGGCGCAGGATATGGAAAAAGTTTGCCGGCGTGCTGCAATTGGCTACCTGCATATTGTTTTCGGCACACAGGCTCAGAAAACGCTCAATCCTTGCGCTGGAATGCTCAGGCCCCTGACCTTCGTAACCATGCGGCAACAACACCACCAGATCGTTCATCACATTCCATTTGTCTTCGGCACTACTCAGGAATTGGTCGAAGATAATCTGGGCACCATTGTTAAAATCGCCAAACTGTGCTTCCCAAATG
>CAYTUA010000546.1:0-5152 GCA_964440855.1 uncultured Lentimicrobiaceae bacterium | reverse complement strand
TGACTACTTCTTTTTCTTGGCTGCATTTTCCTCGTCTTCGAGGTCCTTTTTCAGGCCGGCCAGCACATCAAGATCACCCAGAGTAGTACGCTCCAGATTTTCATTGATTTGCTTAACAACGCGTTTTGTTGTTTTGGCTTCGGTGCGAACACCGGATTCTTCAGCAGCACGCGACATGAAGGTTTTGTCCTCATGGATGCGAGAATGTGAAAGGATGATCTTTTTGTTTTCTTTTGAAAACTCAATCACCTTAAAATCAGTTGTTTCATCGGCTTTTACCTGACTGCCATCTTCCTTTTTCAAATGGCGGTTCGGTGCAAAACCTTCAACACCGTAAGGCAAAGTAACGATCATTCCTTTGTCGGAAGCGTTAAGCACTGTACCTTGATGAACTGATCCAACAACAAAAATACTTTCAAACACATCCCATGGATTTTCTTCCAGCTGCTTGTGGCCTAAGCTTAAGCGGCGGTTTTCTTCATCCACATCAAGTACAATCACATCGATCACTTCGCCCACTTTGGTAAACTCAGCAGGATGCTTGATTTTCTTCGACCAGGAAAGGTCGGAGATATGGATTAATCCGTCAACTCCTTCTTCCATTTCAACAAAAATACCGAAGTTGGTAAAGTTGCGAACTGTAGCTGTGTGTTTGGAATTTGCCGGATAGCGATCTTTGATATTTTCCCATGGATCAGGAATAAGTTGCTTCATGCCGAGTGACATTTTGCGCTCTTCGCGATCAAGGGTCAGGATTACGGCTTCAATTTCATCTCCCACTTTAAGGAAGTCCTGAGCTGTGCGCAGGTGCTGCGACCACGACATTTCTGAAACGTGGATCAAACCTTCAACACCGGGAGCAATTTCGATGAATGCGCCGTAATCAGCTATTACAACAACTTTCCCTTTCACGGTATCGCCAACTTTCATACTCTCGTCCAAAGCATCCCATGGATGTGGGGTAAGTTGCTTGAGGCCAAGGGCAATTCGTTTCTTATTGTCGTCGAAATCGAGAATAACGACCTTGATTTTTTGGTCAAGTTCAACAATCTCTTCCGGATGGTTGATACGACCCCATGAAAGGTCGGTAATGTGAATAAGTCCGTCAACACCACCCAGATCGATAAACACACCGTAAGAGGTGATGTTTTTAACTGTGCCTTCGAGCACCTGTCCTTTTTCGAGCTTGCTGATAATTTCAGCTTTTTGTTGTTCAAGCTCATCCTCAATAAGGGCTTTGTGTGAAACCACCACATTTTTGAATTCCTGGTTGATTTTAACCACTTTGAATTCCATGGTTTTATCCACATAAATGTCATAATCGCGGATGGGTTTCACATCAATTTGCGAACCGGGCAAAAAGGCCTCAATTCCAAATACGTCCACAATCAAACCACCTTTGGTACGGCATTTCACATACCCATTGATAATTTCTTCCTTTTCGAAAGCTTCGTTTATCCTGTCCCATGAGCGCAGGATACGCGCCTTTTTGTGCGACAAAATCAATTGTCCGCTAGGGCCTTCCTGGTTTTCAACATACACTTCAACCTTGTCGCCAACCTTTAGGTTGGGGTTGTAGCGGAATTCATTAACAGGAATTACACCATCTGATTTGAATCCGATATTCACAACCACTTCGCGGCTGTTTTTGCTCACCACATATCCATCAATCACCTCGTGGTCACCGATAGAACTAAGTGTTTTGTCATACATTTCCTCCAACCTGTCACGCTCTTTGGAACTGTAAACTTCACGTTTTTTGTCAACTGCATCCCAATCGAAATCGCCGGCAACAGGGAGTACCCTTTCCTTTTTAAAGGCAGGCTTCTCTGGTTGCTCAGGTGATTCTTCCGGCATAGTTTCAGCTGGAGCAGCATCTTCTCCTGCCTCATTTTCAGCTTCGGCTATCACTTCAGATGGCTCTTCGGCTTTCGGTTCCTCCGTTGTTTCTTCCGCAAATACAGCTGTTGCTTCTTCTGCCGGCATTTCGGCTACAACCTCTTCAACTGGGGCAGCTTTTTCTTGAGAATCGTCAACTTGTTCAGGGGTTTCTTTGGCCTCTTCGGCGGTGGGTTCCGCTTTTTTAGCGGTTGGCTCGGCTTGGGCTTCGCCAGCAACTTCATCAACTTTTACCTCATCTTGAGGAGTTTCGGGCAATTGGCCTTCGTTGATGGTTTCATCTTTTTCAGTCATTCAAATAAAAATTTGTACCTGTCCTAATTTCCGGAATGTTTCAGTCAGGGTGGTTAAACAAAAGTTTTACTGTTTTAAGACGTTGAAAACATGTTAATGTACAACTCCGGTGGGTCAAAAAACAAGGCGGCAAAATTAGTAAAAATCAATACAATAAAAAAGGCTTTCAATCGAAATTTTGCGATTATCTTTGCCAGCCAGATTTTTTAACCTTTACATCCTCATATTATGGCTCTCAACTGCGGCATTATCGGCCTCACCAATATCGGAAAAACGACTATTTTCAATTGCATGTCCAACACCAAAGCCGAGGCATCCAATTTTGCCTTCAGCGCAACCAAATCAAACATTGGCATGGTTGAAGTGCCAGACAACAGGCTTTATGAAATTGATAAATTTGTTCATACACAGAAGATTATACCTGCTACAGTTGAGATTGTTGATTTGCCCGGCCTGGCCAAAGGAGCCAGTCAGGGAGAGGGCGTGGGCAATAAGTTTTTGGCCGACATACAACAAATGGATGCCCTGATTCATGTGTTGCGCTGCTTTGATGATGATAACCTGCCACACGTTGAAGGATCAGTAGATCCGGTGCGCGACAAGGAAATAGTTGACCTTGAATTACAAGTGCGTGACCTGGATCTGGTTACCAGAAAAATGCAACGCGTTGAAAAGCTCATTAAAATTGGTGACAAAGATGCCAAAAAAGCCTTGGATATATTGAAAATCTACCAAGATCACCTGGAAAATTTTGGCAATGCACGGAATGCACCGGTGGATGAAGCCGACACCAAATATATTACTGAATTGCAACTACTTACAGATAAGCCCGTTATTTATGTTTGCAATATTGATGAAAAATCGGCCCTGACAGGAAACAAATACACTGAAGCTGTGGAAAAATCACTGGCTGGCGAAAACACGGAAATCATTCACATTGCCGGTGAACTGGAAGCGCAAATTGCTGAACTTGACGAGGAGGAAGACCGTCTTGTTTTTCTTGCTGATGCAGGCCTCACCGAACCCGGTGTAAACCGCCTGATCAGGGCAGCCTACAGCCTGCTCCAACTGCAATCGTTTTTTACCGTCGGGCCAAAAGAAATCCGCGCTTGGACCATCCGCAAGGGCATGACTGCCCCACAAGCTGCCGGCGTGATACACTCCGATCTCGAAAGGGGCTTTATCCGCTCAGAAGTGATGAAATATGAGGACTTTATCAAATATAAATCAGAACAGGGTGTGAAAGATGCCGGCAAATTCAAAATTGAGGGCAAAAACTATATTGTTGAAGAAGGAGATATTTTGCATATACGGTTTAATGTATAACTAATGTTTTGCACTTTGTGTATGAGCCTGACTATGAATGATAAGAGAGGCTGAAATTTTATATAAAACACAGATGTTCTGAGCTATAAGCTTTCCCATATTCATGAAAATAATGCATTCATTGATTACAACCTGATTGATATTGTAAAGAGCGCGAAGCGCGGCCAAGAGCCAACCAATAAATTTCTATTTTCTCCAGTATTGTTACATTTAAAAACAAACTGTTACAGCTTAGCATGTTTGCCTAAAAACTTCTGCGAAACATCAGATGTATAATAGTTGATGAAGCAAAGACGGCAGCAAATTAGGTAAACACCTAATATGCTCTACTTTAGTTTTAACATTTAACCTTCAACCCTGTCGATATACACTTCAAACTAATTTTTAAAAGTCAGCCCCTGCCCCTCCTTTTCAATGATAATTGGACGGCTACCATCTATCTGTCCCGAGAGGATCAATTTTGACAACTGATTCATTAGCTGCTTTTGCATCACCCTTTTTATTGGCCGGGCGCCATAATTTGGATCATAGCCCGCGTCGGCCAGCCAGCGTAAGGCGGACTCACTTATTTCAACACGCAGACCATTGTCTGTCATCATTTTTTTCAATTGCTTGAACTGCAAAGAAACGACTTCCATTATCTCATCTCTTGTCAATGGTTTAAACATGATAATGTCATCAATGCGGTTGATAAATTCGGGTCGCAAGTGCGTTTTAAGGGCATCCATAACGGCCTCGCGTGTTTCGTCAAAAAGCCTATCGGCATTGGCTTCGGTAAGTCCCGAAAGTTTTTGCTGAATAACCATTGAGCCAATATTGGAGGTCATTATTAATACGGTATTTTTAAAATCAACCGTACGGCCTTTGTTGTCAGTAAGCCGGCCATCATCAAGCACTTGCAACAAAATATTAAACACGTAAGGATGAGCTTTTTCAATTTCATCCAATAAAACAACGGCATAAGGCTTGCGCCTGATAGCTTCCGTAAGTTGGCCACTCTCTTCATATCCCACATATCCCGGAGGTGCACCTACAAGCCTGGAGACAGCATGGCGTTCCTGGTATTCAGACATATCAATGCGTACCATTGCATTTTCATCGTTAAAAAGGAATTCAGCCAGTGCTTTGGCCAGCTCTGTTTTGCCTACGCCCGTTGTTCCTAAGAAAATAAATGAACCAACAGGCCGCCTGGGGTCTTGAAGGCCGGCCCTGCTTCGTCGTATGGCATCAGAAACAGCCGTTATGGCTTCATCCTGACCTACAACACGTTTATGAATTTCATTTTCAAGCTTTAAAAGCTTCTCTCGCTCACTTTGCAGCATACGGCTCACAGGAATGCCTGTCCAGCGTGACACTACATCGGCAATGTCCTCGGCACTTACTTCCTCTTTGATAAGTGCAGAATCTGCCTGCATTTCCTGCAATTTGCCATGTAGCTCCTGCAGCCGCTGTTCAGCTTGTTTGATACGACCGTATCGCAATTCAGCCACTTTTCCAAAATCCCCTCCACGCTCAGCCTGCTCGGCTTCAAAACGAAACTGTTCAATTGCCGTTTTCTCTTGCTGGATGTCATCCACTATTGCTTTTTCTGACATCCAGCGGGCTTTAATCTTGTTTTTCGTTTCCTGAAGAT
>CAYTUA010000545.1:0-3357 GCA_964440855.1 uncultured Lentimicrobiaceae bacterium | reverse complement strand
TATGCTTCAATAGCCCCTGCTTCATGGCTGGTGGCCAAAGACATAAGGGAAGGACGGAAAGAACTTGATTTCAGCGCCTGGGGCAGCTTGTCGCTAAGGGACCAACTGAAACAGTTGGTTGATATCTCCGAAGTGGTGCACGAAGAAACCATGCCGTTGCCCGTTTATACGTTTATGCATGCTGACGCCAGGCTGAACAGCGAACAAAGGGAAGCCATCATCCGCTGGGCCGAATCCTATGCTGAGGCCTTATTGGAATAAATACAATGGACAGGCTATACAAGCCTGAGCTGTTTGCTTTAAATATCATGCCCACACAAAGCGGCTGTATAGCACGCCCGGAATAGTTTACTCAAATCCCCAATGGTATCATTTTATTAAAGGCCTACCCCTTCAGCATGGTTTCGCGTGGCAAAGCTGTTTTACCGCCTCAATCAACTAGTTCCAACAATACAATCCCCTCATTCGTAGCAACTTCCACTTTTCCGTTTAGTACTACATATTCCTTTTGACCGTAAGCATCCAGCAATTTGGTACCGTCAGCAAAAAGGTCACCCAATTCGATGCTGACAGCATTTGCAGGAAGATCAAGGCCGATGACCACCTGATCAACGACTTCATGTTTACTGTAGCTGCGCGAAAACACATAAGGTTCGCTGCTGATCATCCGGTGCACGCCTGCACCAACAGCAGGATGCCGCTGACGAAATTGTCCCAGCTTTTGCCAGTGTTCCAGCAGTTCGGGATTTTCGCCCCAGTTCATCTTGCCGCGCAGATTGGCATCGCCCAAAGCACCTTCAATAATGAGCGGTCGGGCAGTTTCATCGCCGTAATAGATTTGCACCTGACCAGGACTGAGCAGCAATTTGGTGGCCGACTCTTTGGTACGTTTCCGTTCCGGATCGAAAGGCCAGCCATCGTCGTGGGAGCTGACGTAGTTCATAAAAGTAACATCCTGGAGCGGGCCATCGTGCAATAAGGCGGAATAGGCCGAAAAGAGTTCCTCGTAAGGCTTGTTGGCATCCCCTTTAAATCCAAAGTTGATCTGACTGTCGAAGCCGTGGTCGAAATAGTTCACCAGGGTATCGCCAAAGTCGAAATCCTTGCCATAATTGGCGTTGTAGTTGTAGGTTTCGGCCAGCATAAAAAAGTTCTGATCCTTCTGTATGGCATTGGGGTTGTTAGCTTTCCACTCTTCAAAAGCGATCCGTGCTTCTTCCGACAGGTCGGACCACACATCCCCTTCGGTATGTTTCACGGTATCCACCCTGAAGCCATCGATGCCGTATTTACGGATGAAATCGGTAATCCATTTGATGATGTAATAACGCGGTGTGCGCGGATAAGCGGTGCGGGCAAAGAAAGCATCCAGTTCGTCCATCTCTTGCTGCAGCCTGCCTTCGGCTTCCCATTTATCTTTGAGGGCCTGCGGAACATCCACTTCTTCCGTTTGTTCGGTGATGATATCCGGCAGGTTTTTCACGAGGGTGCAGAAAATGGTGCTTTCGTAATCCTCGTAGGTGCATTGCGGTTCGGTACGCACCCAGCCCGCAGGCCAAACAGGATCGACGGGCGTCACAGGGCCTGTATGGTTGATCACCACATCCAGCAGCACACGGATACCGCGTTTATGGGCTTCTTCAACCAGCTGTTTCAGCTCTTCGGCTGTTCCCCAGTTGGGTTCGATGGCAGTCCAGTCGCGAATCCAATAACCGTGGTAGGCGTAGGTGTCTCCCTGACCTTCGTCCACAAAGCCATGAATCTGCTCGTGCACAGGCGAAAACCACAGCACATCCACACCAAGACTGGTGAAATAGCCTTCCCGGATTTTTTGGGTTATCCCTTTCAGGTCGCCCCCGTTGAAGCGGCGCAGGTCCTTGGTTGGAGCAGTGCGGTTAAAATTGATATCGTTGGCAGTATCGCCATTGTGAAAACGATCGGTGAGCAGGAAATACAAGGTGGCATTGTCCCAATCGAAATGAGCAGGTTTGGCTTCTTCAACCGTTTGGCAACTGTAGGGTGCTGATAAGCTGATGATCAACAGCAGAAAAATACTTATTTTACGCATAGGGCAGCATGGTTTTATGTGGAGACAAAAATAAGGCAATTGTTTGAAGTTTCCCGTTTTTTACACCTGTGGGAATGAAATAATTGGCTGCTGCAATGCCTCACCGCTGCTGTGGGATTGCATGCTGCGACAACAAAAAATGCAGCAGCTACCCGAATAAAGAAGATAGCGGAATGGGCAAAAACACTATCTTTACAATCCAAAATCCTTTTCCAAAAAGAGCCTGATTCCCATCCCCTCACAGGAATGGTTTTCAGAAAAAAAAAAGGGAAGGCAACACGGCAAAAAGCGTATGCACAAGAAACAGCTTCATTCATCACTCTACCAATACTATATTATTGCAGTGCTTTTGGCTGCCATCGCCATCAGTGGCGGGCGGGATTTTTTATTTCAGAAAAAAGCTGTCGAAGTGCAGATAGGCCTTCCGCAAATACAGGATGTTTTTCCGGCAGCAACACAATATAGCCTGAACAGATTTGGTATCTACGAAGTGTTTGGTGCAGCTGAACAACGACTTGGAACGGTATTTCTCTCATCCAACTATTCGCAGCAGTATGGGTATGCCGGCATTGTGCCTCTCTTGATTGGTGTGGATTCCGATTTGGTGATTACAAAACTGATTGTTTTGCCAAACAACGAAACCGGCGACTATGTGGAGGCCGTTTACAGACCTGCATTTATTGGACAGTGGGAAGGTATAAGCCTGGAAGATGTTTTACAGATGCAGGTGGATGCCGTTTCGGGGGCAACACATACAAGCAGAGCTGTAATCGCAGGGATGCGGCAAACGGCTTCCCATATTCTGGAAACGGATGCAGCCGCCCTTGAATCAAACCTGTGGACAAGCATCAAGGATTTGCTTTTTTTGGTATTGGTGGCCTTGTCCATCCTGATGGCATACAAAAAGGGAAGGGCCAAATTCAGAACAGTCTATTTGGTAGTCGTTTTGTTGATCATGGGCCTGGTGGTTAACAATTTGTTATCGGCCCGCTTGCTGCATGGATGGCTGTTGCAAGGCTTTGTGTGGAGTGCCAACTGGCAAAGCATGCTGCTTTTTTTTCTGGCCCTGAGCCTATCATTTGTTGGCAAACGCAAATTTTATTGCAACTACCTCTGTCCGATGGGTGCCTTGCAGGAATTGACCAGCAAAATCAGCCCTTTCAAAAAAAGAAAGATGCCCGGTCCTTTTTGGGGCATCAGCATCAGGGAAATCTACCTGACCTTGATTGCAGCAGCCTTGCTCATGGGCTTTACGCCCGAACTGGCCTATATGGAGCCATTTATGTTGT
>CAYTUA010000544.1:0-4787 GCA_964440855.1 uncultured Lentimicrobiaceae bacterium | reverse complement strand
ACCTTTGCCATTTGAGGACTAATAAACTGTCAGTAAGCACTCAGGCAAAACAGTCAATCAACATTTTGCCTGGGTGTTTTAACCAACAAAGATTGAAATGAAAAAAATATTGTTTTTCCTTCTAAGTTATTTATTGCTAAGCTTTTGTAATCTGAAGGGTCAGCAAATTACATTTGAGTTTTCGCTGTCAACTTCAAATGATATCCGGATAACGGATATTATCGAGGACCACAACGGTGATTTTCTGCTTGCTGTTAAAAACAGTAACCTTTCCAATCCACACCAATCATACGGGTCTATATTTAAAATGGATAAAAACGGTTTCCTCATTGATAGTGTCTCCTATGCGTTGCCTGGGAAAAGTGTATATTTTACTGATATCACTTCATTCGATAATAATTTTTACGAATTGATTGGCGTATTTCATGATGCAAATGCGGAGCAAAGGAATGCTGGTTTTATTCACCTAAAAATTAGTCAGAAAATGGATATAGCTGAACTAAAAACCCATGCAATACCTGAAGATTTTCAAGTAAATTTATGCAATGGTTCTAAGAACACAAAAAATAATACGCTTATTTTTGGGTCATATAGCACCAGCAGCAGTATCACTCGCAGGCCTTATATTTGTGAATTTAACGGTAATTTTGAAATAGTTGTTGAGAACTACTATTTTGAGTTGGGCTATGGAGGTATGATAAATCAAATCAGTGATTTACCAGATGGCAACTATTGGGCAATAAGGCTGGGTCAGGTTCAATATGATTTTTATGACAGCGTATTTAACTTAATTGATCATTATCCCTTGCCAGTTTTTATGACAGGTCATATCAGGGCAAAATGGGATACCGATACTTCTTTCTTTTTGGTAGGCAAGGGCATGTATCCACCACCGATGCACAATATTAGTTTTGTGCGTCAGTTTCATGCATTTGATACTGCTGGATTTCTGTTCAATGAGTGGCAACCATCTGACACTGTAGATTATCCAGGTGTTAAATCTGGGATAGATTATCGGCATAAAGATTCTGTGGTATTTGGCGGGAGCCGAAATGTAGATATTTACAATTCACCTTATTCTAATAAACCATCCTGGTTTATACTTATACAAACGGACAGCTTACTCAACATCAGATGGGAACGTTTTTATGGAGGTGATGCTCATTACATTTTGCAAAAGATTATTGCAACACGTGATGGTGGTTATTTAATGGCAGGTTACCTATATGACTATTTCAACACAACTGAAGAGCGTACCGATATTGTTGTTATTAAGTTAAACGAGGAGGGCTTATTGGTAGGCCAGCAAGACTTACAACTAAAACGTATGCAGGAAGCCATTGTTTATCCTAATCCGGGTGATAAATTAAATGTAAGAGTGGGAAAACAACACGAAAAATGGATATTTTCGCTATACGACCTCAACGGACGCCTGCTGCTTCAGCGAACCAGTAAGAGGTTAGATGAAGGAATTGATGTTTCATCTATCAGTGTGGGCACATACATATACAAAATAACCAATACAAACGGTTTGTACGAAAGCGGAAAATGGATAAAGAAGCAGTAATGGGCAGGGCTGTTTTTTCTCTGCACTTTATAGTTTGAAAAAACTGCCCACCTGACCATCGGCTTGTATTTGGTAAGGCTGTTAGATGGGCAAAGATAGATGACAGAAGCGTTGTTAGTAAGCAAGGGTGTTCGTTTTACCCACCCTCCTGTTGCTCATTTTTTAGACGTTTTTTATTAAAACGAAAGTGCTTTAACTGTTCTTGAAAGAAAGTATGATAACACCTTAAACTAATTTGTATGAAATTGCTTATAAGTATTCTTGTTTCGCTATTGGTCGTTGCACCCATTTTGGGGCAGCAGGCGACTTTCGAGTATTTACAAAAAAACAGAAATGATGCTAGCCTGGAAGACATCGCAGAATCATATAACGGAGATATCTATTTCCTTTCCCGCTACAGCACTCCTGAATCTCCATTAAGGAAAATGGGATTTATCGGGAAACTTAACCAACAAGGTCAGCTAATAGACAGCACAATATTTAGCATTGAGAACAAAAGTGCCTATTTTACGCAAATACACTTGTCACCAGACGGAGAGCACACTTTGACAGGTCTTTACCACGACACTTTGCATCCCGGTTTTAATGCAGGGTTTATTTTGATGAAAATGGATGATATGTTGAATTTATCCAATCTGGAATACTATGCACTTCCAACCAACTACCATGTGCGCGAATTATTTAGTTCAAAAAATGATGATGAAACAATTTCTTTATATGGTGGATTATATGTTGATGCAAGTAGTACTGACAGGCCTTTTATTTATGAATTCAATACCAATTTTGATAGTATTATTGCTAAGGTGTTTTTTGGAGCACAGGAAAATGGACTGTTAACGCAAGTAAAAAAGCGCCCGGATGATAATTATTGGGCTCTTAAAATATTAAGGTGGCAATATGAATTATTGGATGCTGATCTTAATCTTGTCGAAGCCTACCCATTGCCGTGGTCGATATCAGGACACATTCATACAAAGTGGGATTCGGATACAAGTTTTTACCTACTGGGCAAAGGAATGTTCCCACTACCTGTTCATAACCTTAGTTTTGTGCGTCAGTTTCACCCTTATGATACAACTGGGCATTTGTATCAGGAATGGCGGCCATCTGACACTGTTGATTATCCTGCAACACTTCAAGGTATAGACTTTAAAACCAATGATTCAATATACATCGGCGGATCAAGGAATGTTTGGATAGGAAATTACAATGCTTGGCCTTCCTGGTTTGTAATGCTTCAAACCGATAGCCTGCTAAACATTAGGTGGGAACGATTTTATGGAGGCGATGCTTATTATTGGATGCGAAAACTTGTCGCAACCACTGACGGCGGTTGTCTTGTTGCCGGTATCAGATACGATTACCAAAATACATACGAACAGCAAACGGATATCATTATCTTAAAGCTCAATAACAAAGGACAGCTTGTAAGCATTAACGAACAAGCAGCTGTTCAGCCCTCTGATGCCATTGTTTATCCCAATCCAGGCATGAATGAAATACTTGTGCGAATAGGGAGCCAACATAAACGATCGCTGTTTTCACTTTTTGACTTGAATGGAAAGCTTGTGTTACAGAAAATCCTGGAAGGAAAGAACGGAAGGATTGAAGTGTCAGCATTGGATAAAGGAACATATTTATACACAATTTCCAATCAAAACGGATTAGACGAAAGCGGGAAATGGATAAAGATGTAGTAGTGAGCAGGTTGTTATATTTCTATGTTATAGTATGAAAAAACTGCCCACCTGCCCATCTGCTTGTATTTGTTACGGCTTTGGAATGGGCAAAAGTGGTATGCGGAGAAATTAGTGGTGCGGTAGAAATCGTTTTTGATCCGCTTTGCGAAGCATCCGCTTCGCAATATTATCTTGTAGCTTCAGCTACTCATGAATATCACTTGTTATTGTTAATCAACTTAAAGCATTACCTTTGAGGTGCTGGCCGCCAAGTCCCGACGAACTCAAAAAGAAGGAACTGATGGAACAGCTCAAACCAATCGGCTTTAGCCGGTTGCCATAAATACATCATGCGTCCGCTTGCACTCAGCTCACTATTTTTTTTCGTAAACAAGCAGCTCCTGATAGGATATTGTTTATCAAAGAGATGAATCAGTCTGAAGCTTTCCCCCTTCTTCCCCCGGAGAGCCTGCTTACAAAAAATATTGCAAAAAGAGCAATAAAAAAGCCCGGAATAAGCTCATAAACGCCTGTTATGTCCTTAAGCCAAAGCCGCCAGCCAATGGTAATTAAAGTTCCGGCAAGCATGCCGGCAAATATGCCAGATTTGGTGGCCCCTTTCCAATAGAGCGATAAAATTAAAGCAGGGCCAAATGCAGCCCCCAATCCTGCCCAGGCAAACAGTACCAGCCAAAAAACCAAATCCTGCGCCATATAGGCAAGAAAAAGAGCCGCTATGCCGGCAACAACAACTACAATGCGGCTTAACAATAGTTTTCGCTTTTCATCAATGGCCCTTTTTCGGGCATATAGTTTTTCGTACAAATCCCTGGCAAAAGTAGATGCTACCACCAGCAACTGCGAATCAGCTGTGGACAATATGGCGGCAAAAACCCCACCAACAAGCAATCCGTAGAGTGCCGGGCTGAAATAATTGGACGACAACACCAGGTATATCATTTCGGGGTCGGCATCGGGCAAAGTGCTGACTTCAGGAACCAAAATCCGGCCAACAAGCCCAATGCTAATGGCACCCAAACCGAGAAGAATATTCCAGAAAGTGCCATAAACAGCACTGTATTTCAATTTTTTGGGATCTTTGATCGACATATAACGTACTACAATATGCGGCTGTCCGGGCGAACCAAGGCCAATGCCAATAAATCCAACCATGGCTCCAACACCCAGAGAAAATGGGTCCAGATAGGCCGGGTTTAACTGGTGCAACATGTCATTTAGCACAACCAATCCGCCAACTTGAACGATGCCCACAACAGGCAAAACTATAAGACCAATCAGCATAATGATTGATCTGACCACATCATTGTATGCAACGGCAACATAACCGCCTAAGACCATATAAACCATAATCAACAGGCCCGAAATAATCAGTGATACGGCAAGCGAAAGGTCCATAGCCGTAGCAAGTGACTTGGCACCTGCATTGAATTGTGCTGCCACATAAGCTGTTATAAAAATACCAATAATAATCACCCCACTGATGCGCAACAAGCCGGATTTGTCATTGAAGCGCGATTCAA
>CAYTUA010000543.1:0-2664 GCA_964440855.1 uncultured Lentimicrobiaceae bacterium | reverse complement strand
ATCTCCTGTTTCTTTTCAGGCAACTGCGACTCAATCTGATGAAGGAAAAGGGTTGTTTCTGAAAGCAGTCTTTCAAAGGAGCGTGCTCCTTTCAGGATGATACTGTCAGCATACAATTGCAATTTTAAATCTTCTTCTTTGGTGAGCTCGCGTGCGGTATAGACTACTACAGGCAAATAGCTCATAGATTTATCCTTTTTGATCATTTCAAGCAACTCGAAACCCGACATATTTTTCAGGCCGAGATCCAGGATAAGGCAGTCATATTTTTCTGCTTTTAGTTTTTCAATGGCATCCTCGCCCGAATCCACTGCGGTTACCAATATGTGTTCATCACTCATCAGGTTGGAAATGCTTTTGCGCATACTTTCATCATCCTCAACAATGAGCAGGTGCTTGATAGGATTTGAAACAATTTCCTCAATGCGTGTAAAAGCTTCTTCCAAAGATTCGCGACTCACCGGTTTGCTTAGGAAGCCGATAGCACCCAATTTAAGTGTGTCGAGTGATTTATCCACAGCCGAAATAAAATGCACCGGTATGTGCCTTGTTCGTTTGTTTCGTTTAAGCCTGTTCATCACTTCATAACCGTCAATGCCGGGCAATCCGATATCAAGGATGATGGCGCTGGGAGCATAATAGTCGGCATAATGCAGGCCTGACTCCCCATCATAAGCTACGAGGCATTTAAAGCGGTGTTCATGGGCCAAATCGTACAGCAGTCCGGCAAAGGTTTTGTCATCTTCTATTACCAACAGCACTTTGTCCCCATCGGTAATTGCATTTCGGTCATCATGTGCTTCGGCATTTATTTCAGGCAATTCTGCTGGTTTTGCTATCACCTCGGCGGTTTCTTTTCCTTTTAAAACATCCTCCAAATCATCGTGCATTTCATTTTCGCGGGGTTCGGGATGGCTGTTAAACTTATTTGTATCATTTATTTGAAGCTCTTCGGGCAGGTATAGGGTAAAAGTGGTGCCGCGACCTTCTTTGCTTTCCACTTTAATTTCCCCTCCCAACAGCTCGGCAAATCCTTTTGAAATACTCAAGCCCAATCCGGTTCCGCCGTATTTGCGGCTGGTGGTGCCATCTGCCTGCTGAAAGGCCTCAAAAATCAACTGAAGCTTTTCAGGCGCAATTCCAATGCCGGTATCTGATACAGAGAAAGCAACCGATTTTGAGACATCAAGACCACTGTTTGACAGGTCTTCTGTTATATCCGGACGGTAAAGGCTGAGCGAAATACTGCCTTCATGGGTGAATTTGATGGCGTTAGAAAACAGGTTTTTCAACACCTGATACACTCTTTGAACATCCGTCACTATATGTTTGGGCATGTTTTTGCTGATGTTTACAAATAGCTCCAGTCCTTTTTTGTCGATTACCGGCCCAAAAGTTTTAGAAATGTAATGACTGAGGTCGTCAAAATACATTTTCTCTATATGCAGGTCGATCTTGCCTGATTCCACTTTGCTTAAATCGAGGATTTCGTTGATCAGGTCGAGCAAGTCGGAACCTGCACTGTTGATGGTGCGTGAATATTCCATTTCCTTGCTGTCGAGGTGTTGTTTTCTGTTCTCGGCCAGCAATTGCGAGAGCACCAAAATGCTGTTGAGGGGTGTACGCAATTCGTGAGACATATTGGCCAAAAATTCAGATTTGTAGCGTGAAGCCTGCTCCAGGTCTTTGGCTTTTTGCTCAATTTCGCGTCGTGCTGTCTCTAGTTCTGAGTTTTTATGCTTGATGGCATCGCGTTGCAATTCAAGGGCATGTGTACGTTCTTCCAGCTCTTCATTGGTAACTTTTAATTCTTCCTGCTGGGCTTGCAAATTTTCTTCCGAAGTACGCAGGGCAGAAGTTTGTTCTTGTAACTCTTCATTCGCTTGCCTCAACTCTTCTTGCTGCACTGCCAATTCGTTGGCTTGCTCCTGTGTTTGGGCCAGCAGCTTACGAACCTTTTCGCCTGCCTTGGCTGTGCTTATAGCGATGGAGATGCTATCACCAGCCATTTTCATAAAGGCCAGCTTGAGTTTGTCAAAAGCATTCAGCGAAGCCAATTGAATAACTCCAAGCAGTTCATCTTCAAAACGTAAGGGGTAAAGCAAGAAGTTGGCCGGGTCCTTTTCTACTGGCCCCAATTTAATCTTTTGCTGATTTGGCTTTTTCTCACTGATAATAAGTAACTTTTGATCGATGGCTACTTGTCCGATCAGGCCGTCGCCGGGGCCAATACGTTGAATATCCTTTAAAGATTTTATATCAATGGCATAGGTGGCAGTAAGGTGCAGATGGTCGTCGATTTCCCCTTTAAGATATACCAAACCAAATTGTGCATCCAGATATTCGGCCAAAAAACCTATGATTTTGGTTGTCAGTTCCTTGACATCGCGCTGCCCACTCAGTGAAGCATCAAGCTTGTTTAAGCCCGATTTAAGCCAATCCTGATTTTGAATTTCTGTGGCATTCTTCTGCAGGGTTTTGGTCATTTCAAAAAGAGCAATGCCAAGGCTATCTTTATCCGAGCGCGGTGTTACAGATACAGAATAATCCCCCTGGGCAATACGGTTTGCCTGAGAAACTACCTGACGGAAGCTTTCAACCATCTGGTTCATTGATTTACCCAGCACATCTTCTTCACTGCGTATTTCAACGGTTTCAGAATAA
>CAYTUA010000542.1:0-4447 GCA_964440855.1 uncultured Lentimicrobiaceae bacterium | reverse complement strand
AATCAATTTTGTTGTATCTTTGCGCAAAGGAAAATCTATTAACATGAAACTATTCATATTGCTCGGAATACCAGGAGGTTGGCAAATACTCCTGATTGTGGTTGTTATTCTTTTGCTTTTTGGTGGCAAAAAAATCCCCGAAATGATGCGTGGCATCGGAAGGGGTGTAAAAGAATTTAAGGATGGCATTTCAGGCGAGGAAAACGAAAAAAAAACTGGTGAGGAAAATAAAAAGGACAGCTAAAATATGGCCTGACATTACTCATTTTTGTTTTTATGGATCAAAGACCTAAGCTTAAATTGCCATTGAGCAGGGGCGATATTTTGCTTGAAATGCTTGCCTTTTCACTTTTGCTCATCAGTTGGTTGCTTGCCATTTATGGGTTAATTACCTTGCCCGACAGCATACCCGTCCATTTTGATATGACAGGATCAGTAACGCGCTATGGCGGCAAGTTCAACATTTTAATCACACCCCTTATTACTACGGCACTGTTTATAGGCATGAGCATTTTAAACAAATATCCGCACATTTTCAATTATCCGTATCCAATTAGCACGGAGAACGCTGAAAAACAATATCGTGCGGCAAGCAGATTAATCCGCTGGCTCAAATTTTTGATGGTTGCCTTGTTTCTGTTTATCGATGTTGTCATCATTCAGGCTGCACGCCACAGCACCAATATTATACCATCCTGGCTGTTCTTCTTCGTGCTGCTACTCTCTTTCGCCCCCATTGCGATTTACCTCATTTCTGCCCGCAGCAGCCGCTAAGCCGTCAAAATATTCCCTATATTGCAACCCTTTGCAATAAAGCATGTCATTGACAATTGAAAGAAGTATAAAAATAGCAATTGGAGACTCTCAAGCTTGATATTCATCGCGACCTGATTGAGCAAAGCGTGCTCGGCAGTCAGAAGGCGCAGTACAGATTATACCAGCTTTATGCCAAAGCCATGTATAATATATGCTGCCGCATGATGCCCTGCACCGAAGATGCTGAAGACATGCTGCAGGAGTCATTTACTGAAGCTTTCCGCAGGCTGACAAGTTTTCGTTATGAATCAACCTTTGGGGCCTGGCTCAAGCGGATTGTGATCAACCGGTGCATCAACGAATTGCGCAAGCGCAAAGCCGACCTGAACTATTTTGATGATATGCAGCGGTTTGATGGACAGGCCGATGATGTGGAAGAGTGTGTGGGCATCAGTGTGGAAAAAGTAAAAAAAGCCATGGCAGGTTTACCCAACGGAAGCCGGATGATTTTTTCGCTCTATCTGCTCGAAGGCTACGACCACATTGAAATTGCCGAAATATTAAATATCTCGGTTTCCAATTCTAAATCGCAATATATGCGTGCAAGATTAAAAGTTAAAGAAACACTAAATCAAATGGGCTATGAAAACTGATCAACTGGAGGATTTCATCCGTGAAAACCGCGATCAATTTGATACGCTTGAACCGGCCCCCGATATGTGGGGACGCATTCAGAAAGCGCAGGAGAAGCCAACGATTAAACCCTGGCATTCGATAACAGCCAAGGCGGCAGCTGTTGCGGCCATCTTCATGCTGGGTTATTTATTCAGCTTGTGGATTGGCCAACAAGGCAGTCAGGAGCTGTTAACAGAGGAAGCTGTTGAAACCACACCCGAAATTATTATGTTCAAGGAGGCCCGCATATACTATTCCTCATTAATATCGGACCGCGAAAAGCAACTATTTGACCTGACAGCTGACAACAAGCAATTGCAAGAGGAAATCAAAGAAGAGTTTATGCAACTCGACCGCTCATTCAAATCCCTTGAAAACGACCTTACCGATCAGGTAGCCGGAGAAGAAATACTCGAAGCCATGATACAACATTACCGCTTGAAACTAGATATGCTTGAAGATATTTTGTCACAAATAAAATCAGTTGATGAAATGGATAAAAAGGAGGTACGCCATGTTTTATAAAAAAATATTTATGGGTTTGTTATTAAACCTTGCGCTTATAAGTGCAGCAAATTCTCAGTCGTACGAACGTTCAAAAAAATACAGCCAAACCTTCCCGCTGGAAAAGGAAACAGAAGTGAACATAAGCAATAAATATGGCCATATCCACATTCACAACTGGGAAAAGGACTCCATACGTTTTGATGTTGATGTGCGCGTTAGCTCGAACCGACAGGCCCGCCTCGAACGTACCTTCCACGAAATTGATGTGCGCTTTACCGCAAACGAAAAATACGTGGTTGCCAACACCACCTTCGCCAGCTCAAGCACAATTTGGTCAGAGCTCTCCGACCTAGGCCGCACCTTAATCAACACCGGCGGCACAACCGAAATAAACTATACTGTGTGGATGCCAGTACACAGTACCTTAAAGATTGACAACCGGTTTGGAAATGTGTTTATGACCGACCATGATGGCTCCATCGACATCAGGCTGTCGAATGGCGACCTGCAAGCATACGAACTAAACGGAAAAAGCATCATAAGGCTTGAATTTGGCAATGCCAATATCCGACATATTGAAAACGCCCTGATTGATCTGAATTATGCAGGCCTCGAATTGACCCAGGCAGAAGAACTGAACCTGAGTGGAAGGTCGTCAAACATCAATATTCAAGAAGTAAGCCATTTGCAAATAAACTCGCGCCGCGACAGGGTTTTCGTAAACAAGGCAACAAGCATCACCGGCGAAAGCGCTTTTTCGCGGTCAAACTTTAATTCTGTCACGAAAAAAATCATGCTGAATGGCAATTACGGCACCATACAGGTTTCTGATATCAGCAACGATTTTCAATATATGCAGTTAAACACAAGCTACACAGTCATACAATTGCATCTGCATACCGATATGCCCACAAATATAGAGGTAAACTACAGCAAAAAAACCAAACTGATTATGCCTGCTGAGCTGAACATTATAGAACACATCGAATTAGAAGCCGATGGCGAAGCCGGCATCTTGAAAGGAAACTTTGGAAAAAGCCAAGGCAGCTCCTTGAAGTTCACCATGACAGGTGGCGAAATAAGTATTTTTTCGCGACCATAAACACCCTTTCTGCAACCCATAAAAGTCTGAAATGTCTTTGATAGCAGAAAACATTTAGAAACCTTAAAACTTATTGGAAATGAAAAAGATTCATGGACGAATCATGGCCATGCTGGCCGTGGTATTGATTGCAGCAAGCCTGAACAGTTGTCACAAAATGCTTAATTGTTTGCACGGCAACGGAAACCCGATCATTGAAGAACGAACTGTTGGTGACTTTTATATGGTTACTTCAAATGGTTCTTTTGATGTGTATGTGTTTCCTTCGACAAGGCATCGTGTGGAAGTAGATGCCGAATCAAACCTGATTGATTATATCAGCACCCGGGTTAGTGGTAATAAATTGGTTATTGAAAACCGCAACAACCGTTGCCTGAACAATACCATCCCTATCATTATCAATGTGTATACCCCTTATGTGGACGAGATCACCCTGAATGGTTCTGGTTTTGTTTCGGCTTATGGCTTATCTGTTGAAGAGATGTTTTTAACGCTTAACGGGTCTGGCAGCATTGATGTGGACCTTGATGCCGATTACCTTCAGGCCAGCATAGCCGGTTCCGGCAGTATTGATGTATCAGGAGTTGTGTCTGAAACCGACCTGAGTATTTCAGGATCAGGAAATTTATATGCCTACCCATTGCGTCAGCAGAAATGCTATGCGAACATCAGCGGATCTGGCAATATGTATTTAAACGTAAGCCGTTTGTTAGATGCCAGAATTAGTGGGAGCGGCACCATTTATTACCGCGGCAACCCCGATGTGTTTTCAACCATCACAGGATCAGGACGTATTATCAGACAATAAAAAAGCAGAAAAATGGAAAAGAGACTTTATATAATCCTCATTGCATTGTTAGCAACATCTTCACTGAGTGCCCAGTATATGAAACATGCCGTTGGCCTGCGCAGCGGGCTGAGCCAAGGCATAAGCTTTCAGTATTTTTACCAGGAAGACAAGGACATCAAATTCTTGATGAGTTCGCGCGACAATGGAGTACAGTTAACAGCAATGGTGCAACGTTACGAACCTGTGATGTCGCGTTTTGGCGAAAGTTTTTATGTTTTCTATGGACTGGGCCTGCATGCCGGCATTACCCACAAGGAAGCTTCCGATTGGTCCTTCCCCAAACACGGCTATGGGCTTCACTATGATGCCAGAGGCATCGTTGGGGCTGATGCCGTTATGGGATTGGAATTCAGGGCCAATACAATTCCTGTTTCCTTTGGCCTGGAATACAAGCCCTTTTTCGATCTGTTTGGGCACCGGTTGCTGAAGCTGGGCTTGTTCGACTTTGGTTTTACTTTCAAATATCATTTTTAAAAACGAATTGCATAATTATTAAATCCACATTAAAATCATGAAAAAAGTAATCATTTTTATTGCAGTATGTATGCTGGCAGCTA
>CAYTUA010000541.1:0-2629 GCA_964440855.1 uncultured Lentimicrobiaceae bacterium | reverse complement strand
ACTTTTCATAAAAAACTTTATTCAGGGTGAAATTGATCGCACAAGTTTACAATTAAACTTGCAAACAGGCATAATGCTTTGCTTTTTATTGGCAAAATTGGCGGCTATTCCACGGCCCTGTATTTATATTCATCTGTAAATATTCTTCCCTGATGGTCTTTTATCCTGATTTGAATGGTGTTTTCGCCAAGGTTAACGTTCGTCGGCACCCTTGCTTTCCACAGGTGATAGCATAGTGCCGGGTTGGATGGGCGTGTCCCTCCAGGAAGTATTTCGGCATGGTCCCAATGGTAGCGCATGGCACTCACTGCGGGGTCGTGTTCCACACGGTAAAACATAGGCTTCCACTCGCCATCATTTACCCTGAATTCAACAGTATCCGATTCGCTGCCCTGAAAGAAATTCACATAAAACTCACCCCTGAAGTGTTGGTTATGGGGCACAACTTTGGGGCCGTATATCCGCATTTTATAAGTTTCCGGTTCGCCATAAACCTTATAATCATAACTATAGCTATTGCCATCAAAGCTGATGATGTTGTAGCCTTGCGGGGTGCCGTCGTACATGGTGGCATCGGGGGTGCCGCCTGAGCGCAATTCGCCCGACCACCAATCGCCTGAGGAGGTGCCAACTGTATAATGATGATGGGGTTGCTCATGGGGCCAGTGGCCTGTCGAATCAATAAAGAGGTGCATCTGTCTGTGCATATGCCCCGACATGGAAAAGCTGTGCGGATGGTTTTCGAGCAAGTCAAACAAACGTTGGCGGTGCGATTCGACAAAGGTTTCGCTGTATTCCGGCAGGTCATAAAGTGGAATATGCATGCACAGCACAACCAGATTATCGGTTGGGACATGCCGGAGGGTGTTTTGAATAAAGGCAAATTGCGATTCGCGTAAGCCACCAACGTAGAACCTGTCAGTTAGGTTATTGGGATAAATCACATCGTTGAGTACGATAAAATGCACCTTGCCCTGATTAAAGGCATAGGTGGCCGGGCCATAAACGCTTTCGAAAGTTTCGTCGGCATGTTCTTGTATCTCAGCATCAAAGTTCATATCGTGGTTGCCAAATACATGAAACCACGGCAATCCGATACGGGCTGTAGCGGCATTGGTAGGTTCAAAAAAGCTGAGGTTGTCGCCAACAATATCGCCAAGGGTGATGCCAAAAGTATGGCCTTTTACGCCAACAAGTTCCTCCACGATTGAGCGGTTGTAAAAATCGATTTGTTCCTCGGTGTAGGATTGTGGGTCAGAAAAGACGATGATGGAAAATTGTTCAGATGCATCGCCGCTGAGCAATGCAAAATCAATGCTTTCGGGCAGCGGGCCTGTTGGGGCAATGCCAGCATACTTCAGGTCCTTTGGTGAGCCTTCCGGTTTGTGGATATAATAAAACTGGGGCAGCATGTAAGCATTTACGGGATAATTGTAATCCGAGGGCTTGATTACGAAAACAATTGCATCATCGCTGACGGGGATAGCATATTTTCCGCTTTCATCCGTAAGCACAACATCCGAGCCATTCGACACGGATACAGCAGCTACGCCGGGCTCGCCGGCATCCAAAAGACCATTGGCGTTGAGGTCGTGGAAAACAGTGCCTTGCGCGTTTTGCAGGTTTTGTGAAAAGCCTTGGATCGCTAAGTAAAAGCAAATGAGCAGTAAAATAGATTTCATTGTGTGTTGTTTTTTATTGTACAAACTTAGGGAATCTTGCACTCATAGATGCGAACAGGATATTAAGATTTACTTAAGCTTATGGGCTTCATTGACTATCAAAGGGTATTTAATAATGGTTTGTTCGAAGAGTAAATTCATGTTTAGGCTCCACCAACCCATCCCCACTTATCCCCATCCATCAACCGTTTTTCGCATTCGTCGGCTTTTTTTTGCTCGTGACGGCAGGCCAGGATACTTTTGCCGCAAAACTTAATTTTGCAATCCATGAAAAAACTTATCCTTTCAACCATTCTTGTCTTCTTTGCTTCGCTAATTGCATCCTTTGCCGACGAAACAACCCGCACACAAGCCATTCGTGGCCTTGTTATTGATGCTGTCACAGGTTTCCCTTTGCCTGGTGCACACATCATACTTTCGGGCTCGGAGCCCCTAAAGGCCACCACAACCGACCTAAACGGCCATTTCATTTTAGAAGATGTCCCTTTGGGCCGCCAAAGTGTAGAAGTGCGCTATGTGGGCTACTACAGCAGCGTTTACAGCAACCTGATGCTCGTTAGCGGCAAGCAAACTGCTTTGGAAATATTGCTCGAAGAAGCCAGCTATGGCCTTGACGAAGTGGCGGTAGTGGCCGATATCCGTAAGGAGAACGCCCTCAACGATATGGCTTTTGTGAGTGCCCGCGCCTTTAGTGTGGAGGAAACTGAGCGTTATGCCGGCAGCCTGGGCGACCCGGCACGCATGGTGGCTAATTTTGCAGGCGTGATGACCCAAAACGACTCGCGCAACGACATCATCATCCGTGGTAATTCGCCTATGGGTGTGCAATGGCGCATCGAAGGCATCGAAGTGCCCAACCCCAACCATTTTGGCGCACAGGGCACCACCGGCGGCCCTGTAAGCATGGTGAACAACAACCTGCTCGCCAATTCCGATTTCCTTACGGG
>CAYTUA010000540.1:0-3309 GCA_964440855.1 uncultured Lentimicrobiaceae bacterium | reverse complement strand
GAATATTGGTAACTGGTGGTGCTGGTTTTTTAGGTTCTCATTTGTGCGAACGCTTGCTTTCAGAAGGTAATGACGTCATTTGCCTTGACAATTATTTTACTGGCCAAAAAAGAAATGTTACGCATTTAATCGGCAACCCCTATTTTGAGCTCGTAAGGCATGATGTAACCACACCTTATTTTGTTGAGGTGGACGAGATTTATAATCTGGCTTGCCCTGCTTCGCCTGTGCATTATCAATACAATCCCATCAAAACGGTAAAAACTTCCGTTATGGGTGCCATCAATATGCTCGGCTTGGCCAAGCGTATAAAAGCCAAGGTATTACAAGCATCTACAAGCGAAGTTTATGGCGATCCCGAACAACACCCCCAGCAAGAAAGCTATTGGGGCCATGTGAATCCGATTGGCCCGCGTGCCTGCTATGATGAAGGCAAGCGATGCGCCGAAACTTTATTTGTGAATTACCATCAGCAAAACAATGTACGAATCAAAATCATACGCATTTTCAATACCTATGGCCCACGTATGCATCCCAATGATGGCCGGGTTGTTTCCAACTTCATTGTTCAAGCCTTGCAAGGAAGAGACATAACCATCTATGGCGATGGAAAGCAAACACGCAGTTTTCAATATGTTGATGACCTCGTTGAGGGCATGATCAGGATGATGGGTTCAAGGGAAGAATTTACCGGACCGGTCAACTTGGGCAATCCCGGTGAGTTTACCATGCTCGAATTGGCAGAAAAAGTCATTAAGCTGACGAAATCAAACTCGAAAATTGTGTTTCAACCACTACCCGCTGATGACCCCATGCAACGTAAACCTGATATCTCACTGGCGAAAAAAGAACTTGACTGGGAACCCAAAATTAACCTTGAAGAAGGCTTAGGCAGAACCATTGATTATTTTAAAACAATTGTATAATAAATAGTTATGAATATTTTGGTTACCGGAAGCCGGGGACAATTGGGTACAGAACTTCGAAAAATTTCGCTTTCTGAACAAAGCCACAATTGGTTTTTTACAGATGTCGACGACTTGGATATTACCCAAGCTGAAACCCTGAATCATTTCTTTAGTGAACACGCAATTGAATTGTGCTTTAATTGTGCAGCCTATACAGCTGTTGACAAAGCTGAGGATGAGCCTGACCTGGCCGACCTGATTAATGCACAAGCCGTTCAAAACCTGGCCGATGCTTGTTTGCGCACCCATGCCCTATTAATACATGTATCCACCGATTATGTTTTTGATGGTGAAAATTTTAAGCCCTACGTAGAAAGTGATCCCATCAAAGCTGTCTCGGCCTATGCATTGAGCAAAGCCAGGGGCGAACAATTGTTAATGGGGCATCAGGCTAACACGATAATTGTACGTACCTCCTGGTTGTATGCCGCCAGTGGCAACAACTTTGTGAAAACCATGATGCGACTTGGATCAGCCCGCGAAGAGCTGAAAGTTGTTGCCGATCAAATTGGTACACCCACATGGGCTGCCGACCTGGCCAATGCGCTTTGGGTAATAGCAAATAAGACTGAAAGACCTGTAAAAGAAGTCTATCACTATAGCAATGAAGGGGTTATCAGTTGGTATGATTTTGCCAAAGCTATTATGGAAATAAAAAAACTGGCTTGCAAGGTTTTACCCATCGAATCAAAAGACTATCCCGTAAAGACCAAAAGGCCATTTTACAGCGTTTTAAACAAGTCCAAAATCAAAAATGATTTTCAATTGGAGATCCCTTACTGGCGCGACAGCTTGATCAAGTGCATGGCTGAAATTGATATAATGGCAACCGGATAATCAATAACACCCTTAACTACCTTATATAGAATAGAATATAATAAACCAAATAGTAGATTTTAAACATGAATACAAGCATCGACCCTCAAGTATTAAAAGCTGCCGAGCAATGGATGAAAGCACCTTTTGATGAAGCCACTCAAAATGAAGTAAAGAATCTGATTGAGAACAATCCTGCGGAACTGACGGAAAGTTTCTATAAAAGTCTGGAGTTTGGAACAGGAGGGTTGCGGGGAATTATGGGCGTAGGTACCAACCGGATGAATAAATACACGGTAGCGATGGCTACGCAAGGCTTGGCCAATTATATGAAAAAGGTGTTTGGAGATGTAAATCTAAGCATGGCCATAGCCCACGATTGCCGCAACAACAGCCCCTATTTTACTGAAATAACAGCACAGGTAATGACAGCCAACGGCATCAAAGTGTATGTGTTTGATAATCTTCGCCCAACACCAGAATTATCATTTGCCATCAGGTATTTTGGTTGCCAAAGTGGCGTGGTAATTACAGCATCACACAATCCAAAAGAATACAACGGTTACAAAGCTTATTGGAATGATGGCGGACAATTGATCAGTCCGCATGATAAAAACGTAATCAGTGAGGTTGAGAAAATTGCTGGTCCGGCAGAAGTAAAATTTGATGGCAATCCGGCCCTGATCACCAGCTTGGGTGTTGAATTTGATGATCTATATATTGAACGCATCAAGCAGCTCAGTCTTTCACCTGATATCATACAAAAGCACAAAGATTACGGCATTGTGTTTACCCCCATACATGGTACAGCAGTTGAGTTGGTACCCAAAACACTCAAAGCTTTTGGTTTTGAATCTGTTTACAATGTGCCTGAACAGGATGTAGTTGACGGAAATTTCCCCACAGTGCACTCACCAAACCCGGAAGAGCCTGCCGCTTTGAGCATGGCCATTGAGAAGGCCAAAAAAGTAAATGCAGAATTGGTGATGGCCACCGATCCCGATAGTGACCGTGTGGGCATTGCTGTCAGAAACGAAAAAAATGATTTTATTCTGCTCAATGGCAATCAGGCAGCCAGCTTGATGATTTATTACCTGCTCACCAAATGGCATGAAAACGGCAAACTTACCGGACATGAATTTATAGTTAAAACAATTGTTACCAGCGAATTGCTATTCGATATAGCCGATGCTTTTAATGTTGAGAGATACGACGTTCTTACTGGTTTTAAATATATTGCCGATATCATTAAACGCTATGAAGGAACCAAAACCTTTATTGGTGGCGGCGAGGAAAGCTATGGCTATCTTGTTGGAGATTTTGTTCGTGAAAAGGATGCCGTAATTGCCTGCGCTATGCTGGCCGAAACTGCTGTATGGGCCAAAGACCAAGGCAAATCTATGTTGGAAATGCTGAAGGAAATTTATGTGCGTTTCGGTTTTTACAAGGAAAAACTGCTTTCGGTAACCAAAAAAGGCAAAGCAGGTGCCGAAGAAATTAAAGCACTGATGGAACGCTACAGAAA
>CAYTUA010000539.1:0-10450 GCA_964440855.1 uncultured Lentimicrobiaceae bacterium | reverse complement strand
ACTGGATTCGCCTTTCGCCCAAAAAGTTTTCGCCTCCACGCAAAGCCATTTACAATAATGCCCATGAATTGAAAGTTGTAATTGAAAAACAAGCAGATTTGGAATGGGCCGAACAAAATGCGGCACTTGTAAATCCAAAATGTTTGCTTTATTTGCAACCTGAATGGAGTGTTTCGGAAAAAATAATGCCCCTGCTCACCAACTATGTGATGCAACATCCGCAATGGCGGATCAGTTTGCAAAGCCACAAGTATATGCATATCCCCTGATGCGCCTTATAACAAGTGTACTTTTTTTTGTTTTGGCCCTACAGTTACACGCCCAATTGCCTGGTATTGAGCTTAGCACCAGTTCCAAACGTGCAGCAAGGCATTACCAAAAGGCAGAATCGGCTTATTTGGCCGGTAATTTTGAGCGGGCAGCACAATGGCTTGAAAAAGCAACCCAAGTGGATTCGGAATTTGTAGAAGCCTGGTTGTTGGCCGGTGATGTTTATGCCGAAATGGACAAAAACCTTCAGGCAAGGGAAGCGTTTAAAAATGCCATACGTATAGATGCTGAATTATTTACACCAGCACACTACATTGTTGCCCGGCTGGCATGGGAAGCAAAGGAATATGGGGAAGCCGTTGAATATGCCCAACGATTTTTGTCCTTTGGTTCCACCAACGCAGACATTGTCAGTAAAGCCATTGATGTGCGCGACCGTGCCCGTTTTGCTCAAGTTGCCCTGGCCAATCCGGTACCCTTCGAACCAGTAAATCTTGGTCCGTCAATAAACGATACTGCTGATGCCTATATCAATGCCATTCGGCTGGACGACAGCCTGTTGTTTTTTACGAGGAGGTTTAAGCCCGATGATTTTAACCGCCATGGACGGTATAGCGAAAACTTTTTTGTGAGCAAGCGCACCCATGAAGGCTGGAGTGCTGCCAATCAAATGATTACGGATTGGCGGCACACCCATCATATTGGGGCCATTTCCATTTCGGCTGATGGACGCACCATGTTTTTTGCGGCCTGTGGCTGGCCCGAGGGAAAAGGCAGCTGCGACCTGTATATTTCTCAATTTAAGAACGGTAAATGGAACAGCCCATATAACCTTGGGTCAGCTATAAACACTGCCCAATGGGAATCGCAACCGGCCATTTCGGCGGATGGAAGCGAGTTGTATTTTGCGAGCCAACGCAGCGGAGGGCAGGGGGGATCGGATATCTGGATGAGCCTGAAACTGGATGACGGAACTTGGAGCAAACCCATGAACCTGGGCAAAACGATCAATACCAGTGGCAATGAAATGGCCCCCTACATCCACCCCGACGGGCAAACACTTTATTTTTCGTCCAATGGACACATCGGAATGGGTGGCCTCGACTTGTTTATCAGCCGCAAGGATGCAGCAGGACGATGGCAGCAAGCAGAAAATTTAGGCTACCCAATTAATACGCCTGATGATGAAATAAATATCATCCTCAATACCCGTGGTGATAAGGCCTATATGTCGGCCACACGCGATGAAGGCTTTGGTGGTTTTGATATCTATGTTTTTGATATGCCACAGCATTTGCAACCAGCTCCGGTTTCCTATTTGTTGGCGCTTGTTTCAGACAAACAGAATGGAAAGCCCCTGCAAGCCGATTTTACATTGATTGATTTACGATCAGATGAAAAGGTGCATACTGGTGTTTCAAATTTGCCCGAAGGCAGTATTCTGGTAAGTCTTCCGCCCGGGAAGGATTTTGCCTTGCACATAGAAAATCCTGCTTATCTTTTTTATTCCGAGCATTTTAGGATGACTGAGACCACTGAGGGAAAGCCGTTTTTGATTGAGGCAGCATTGCAACCACTTGAGGCAGGAAGCTCCATTGTGCTGCGCAATGTGTTTTTCGATACAGACAAGGATGTTATAGCTTCAGTTTCCTCTATCGAAATGAATCGGGTAGCTGATCTTCTGCTTAAGCATCCCGGACTTGTTGTTGAACTGGGCGGCCATACCGATAATACCGGATCGGATGAATATAACAGGGATTTGTCTTATAGGCGTGCACTTGCTGTGCAAAAGTATCTTGTAAAAATGGGAATTGACAGGGATCGCCTGAAAGTGAAAGGCTATGGTTCGGAGAAGCCAATAGCTGATAATCAAACAGAAGCAGGAAAAGCATTGAACCGACGCACCGAAATGATTATCATTGAGAATCTGCCCCGGTGAGATGTTGGGCAAAGCCCCAGGTTTAACAAATCCCTAATATTGGCTTATTATATCCACAACCATTATTTCCCATTAACTTAACAATTGGCTAACAAGGCCTTCCCTTATTTGTGTTTTATTTGTGCTTAACCAATAATACAACACAAGCATGAAAAAAATGGGCCGTCCCGTTGACGTTGTCGTTATTTCGGATGTGCATTTGGGCACGCGGGGATGTCGGGCCGAGGAGCTTCTGCATTACTTGAAAAGTATTCAACCGGGGATGTTAATTCTTAATGGCGACATCATAGATGGCTGGCAGTTCAAGAAAAAATACTGGCCCAGTAAGCATATGAAAGTGATCAAACAAATTATTGGTATGGCTGTAAAGGAAACGGAAGTGTTTTATATCACTGGCAACCATGATGAAATGCTGCGTAAATTTGCCGGCTTACGCATGGGGTCCTTACAGATTGTAAATCAATTGGTTTTGGAACTGGGTGGAAAAAAAACGTGGTTTTTTCATGGGGATGTATTCGATGTGATCATGCAGCATTCGCCATGGTTGGCCAGAATTGGTGCAATTGGTTATGATACTTTAATCACTGTAAACGTTTTTGTGAACCGGGCGAGCCGGTTTCTCGGCAAAGGAAATGTGTCGCTTTCAAAAAAAATCAAGGGAAATGTGAAAACAGCTGTTAAATTCATCAATGATTTTGAGAAAACAGCAGCAAAACTTGCAGCACAAAAAGGCTATGATGCCATTGTGTGCGGGCACATCCATCAACCTGAGATAAAATCTATTGACAGTGAAAAAGGTCTTATACAATACCTCAATTCGGGGGACTGGATAGAGAATCTTACAGCATTGGAGTTCAATAAGGGGGTGTGGTCGTTGTATGAATACAATCAGGATGAGTTGAAAAAACAGATGAATCTAAATGGCCATGGAGACCCGGCTTTTGAAGAAATGCGCAACAAGGAAGTTTTTAAACTCATGCTCAAGGATTTTCAGTAATTCTTTGATGCCAATCTTTAAGAAATGAAAATATTATATGCGCTTCAAGGAACAGGAAATGGGCACATCAGCCGTGCAGGCGAAATACTTCCCGTCTTGCGTAACTACGGCGAGGTGGATGTGGCTGTAAGCGGCAGCCAAAATGAAATTGAAACTGAAATTGCGATAAAATTCCATCAGAAAGGACTTGGCTTTGTTTTTGGCAAAAAAGGGGGTATTGCTATGTGGCCGAGCATAAGCCAGGCAAGCCTGACCCGCTTGGTTCAGGAGGTTTATCAATTTCCTGTTCAGGAATATGACTTGGTTATAAATGATTTCGAGCCTGTTACAGCATGGGCTTGTCAATTTAGAAAAGTGCCGTGCATTGCTTTGGGACATCAGGCTGCACTCAATTTAGATCATGTGCCTTTAGCAAAGGCCACTGATCCTTTCGGAAAGTTAATCATACAGCACTATGCACCAGCCCATGCTGCGGTGGGTTTTCACTTTCAGGCCTATAGTACAGATGTTTTTACGCCTGTTATTCGCTCGGATGTAAGAAAACTGAAGCGTGAGAACGGCTCACATTATACCGTATATCTACCGGCTTATGATGCAATGTATGTGGCTTCGCTTTTGACACAGGTTAAGGGGGTTAGGTGGCATATTTTTTCAAAACGGAATTTGAAAGCACGCATAAGTAACAATGTATCGATTGAGCCCATTCACCCCAGTAGCTTTGCTCAGAGCCTTGCTTCAGGCATGGGTGTTTTGTGCGGCGCAGGCTTCGAAACACCAGCAGAGGCTTTGTTTTTGGGTAAAAAATTGCTCGTAATTCCAATGGCTGGTCAGTATGAACAGCAATGCAACGCCCACGCACTTAAGCTGATGGGCGTACCTGTTATTCCTAAGCTCACAGCAGAATCCCTGTTGCAACTGACAGATTGGGTGGCTTCTGATAAAATCGTTCAAGTGACATGGAAAAATGCTACTGATCAAAGCATTGAGCGCGTATTTCACAAGTACACACAATTGAAAGGAATGCTCCATCCAACTGTTCCTCAGGCTGGTCTGAGCCTTAAAAAGGAGAATGCTTTCAACTGAATTGCATTTCATTTTAAAACAGGCACTTTGTTTCCTAAAATGGGACACCTAAATCCCAATACGGGAATGTCTGTAAATTACATATGGGCTAAAATATTCCTTAACAATCGATTAACCTAATTTTAATACTGGCATATATTTTGTTTAAAGCGGATTGATCCTGAATAGTTAAGGTTCGCAGACATACCCATGCTACACCTGCATAAATTTTTACATCATTTGTTTTATGCCCTCCAGAAAATGGATGCTGTTGTTTTTGGTGTTACCGAAGCCTCTGGCGACTGGATTTTTGAAACCGAACGTACTTCGGGTTCCCCTTCCTGGGTTGTACATCAAATACCCAATTCTTTTCTTATTGCGTTTATTTTCATTTGCTTGATTGCACTCATCGCATTCGTTTTGCTCTTGCGACAATACAAACTTATTCAGCGAATGAAGAAACTGGTTTTGGCCAAGCATGCTACCATCAACCAACAAAATGAACGGATGGAAGCAGCCCTGGATGAAATGACAACCTTGAAGGACAATGCTGAAACAGCAAACAGGTCCAAATCGATGTTTCTGGCCAATATGAGCCATGAAATCCGCACGCCACTCAATGGCATACTTGGTTTGTTGGGTTTTTTGCGCAAACGCGTACAAACAGATGAACAACTGGAACTTATGCAGGAAATTGAAGGCCTTACACAAAACCTGATGGCCATTATCAATGATCTATTGGATTACTCTAAAATTGAGTCCGATATGCTTTATCTCGATGAGATTAATTTTAACCTGGTTAACGAATTATCGGAGGTTTTGGCTATTTATCGCAAATCTGCGAAAGAAAAACATATCCAATTGGTATCAAAACTGGATGATAGAATTCCCGTGTATGTGAAAGGGGATCCTGTAAGACTGAAACAGATTATTGGCAATATCCTTGGCAATGCCATTAAATTTACAGATAGGGGCAGCGTCAGGGTTTCAGCAGATTTGGTTAGCGACGATGGCAGTTCTTCCACTATTAAGTTCCGTATTACCGACACAGGAAGGGGAATTGATGAAATTGAACAAAGTCGCATTTGGTCTGTGTTTCACCTGGGCGATGAGAGCTATACCCGTCAGCACGGTGGGGCAGGGCTGGGGCTTACAATTTCGCGCAAGCTGGTATCGCTTATGAATGGCACCATCGGGGTAAGCAGCCGCCTGGGTGAGGGTTCAAGTTTTTGGTTCACAGTAAGCCTCAAGCATGGAGTGGAACCAAACCTGCTGAATATCAGAAATTACAAGAAAATCTTACTGGTTGAGGACAATCTTATCAATCAAAAAGTGGCAGGAAATAGCCTGAAAAACCTTGGTTTTGAGGTGGATCTGGCTGAAAATGGGCAAGTGGCAGTGGAAAAATTCAGGAAGAATACCTATGATTTAATCCTAATGGATATTCAAATGCCTGTAATGGATGGTATTACAGCTGCCAAAGCCATCCGGAAAATTGAAAAAGAGGAGATGCCACTTGCAAAACCCATTCATATCATTGCCATAACAGCCAATTCAATGAAAGACGACCGCATGAAGTGCCTCGAAGCCGGGATGGAGGATTACCGGAGTAAACCCTTCAACCTGGATAAATTTCCCATGATTATCAGTCAATCGCACGACAATGGGCATCACCATCACTAACCAACCGATGTTCAGATATCGGTATTTGTCACCAGCATAAAGAAATCCTTTTCCAGGGGCAGATACCCTTGTTCATAAACAAAATGATACACACGCCCGTCTTTGGTGGTATAGGTATTGGTGAAGTACTTGAAGTTGAACCCCAATTTATCCAATTGCGATTTCCTCACCGTTGTTTTACCATCCGGATTTAATTGTTCCAGAATTCCGCGGTTTCGCTTTAACTGGTTGTTGATGTTCCGCACAAAATTGATGTTTCCCTTATGCTGGCTGTGGTAATGGTTGTTGCGACACGAATCATTACAAAATTTTTTGTCGGCACGGCCAATAAGTGGCTCCCCGCACGAAAGGCATAGTCGTTCCATAAGCCTGTTAGTTTTGCTCCGGTAAAAATAGCAATTTGCTTCAAATAAAAAAACCCACCCAAAAAACTGGGTGGGTTCTGAATTAATATTGTGTTAAGCCTACCGTACAATCAAACGTTCAGATTGACGTGTCTTAGATGTTACAATTTCAACAATATACACGCCTTTTTTAAGAGTACTCAGTGATATAGTTTCACGACCCGCATTGAATTCTTGCTGCATAACAAGGCTTCCGTTCATATCGAAGATCCGGATATTTGTTGGGCCATTGGCATCAATCCATATCCTTTCGGAGGCGGGATTGGGGTAAATTTTCACAGTGCTTTCTTTCGTTTCACCCAAACTGGTAAACAGCAATACCTCAAATGCATTTTCCAATGGGGCACAATCTGAAATACCAAGTATGTATGTGCCAACTTGCTGATCTGAAGGTATATCAAGTGAAACGGAGAGCTCCGTATCGCTGACAACGCTGAATGAGGCAATCTCGAGCAGTATTGGTAAAGATTCACTGGTATAAAATTGAACTTCTGCAGGCGGATCGCTTAGCCATTGCGAATCGTCCGCAGTGATTGTAAGTTCGAGCGATTCGCCTTGCTCTCCTTCATTTGGTACTACCGAAATTATATGAGGCACTTTGGTAATGGTAAATGCCGAAGCCAACACAAGGTCATCCACCAAAAGATCATAAGAACCTGGCAGTGCATCCCATGCAAAATCAAATACTGCTTCGATGGTAGTTGCGCTTGTTGCTGTAGCACTCCACGACGTGATAATAACCGATGTGTTGGCTGTATTGCGCAGTCGAACATCGGGTGATGTACCTGACCATGAGGTGTTTTGTCCGGTAATGGTAAGCATTTGTGAATCGCCTTGCCTGGCAGTGTTGGGGTCCACGCTAAGCAATGCGGGAGGCTGTGCAGCATTTACAAAAAGCGTTGAGGTGTATATAACATCTCCCGAAGTATTGCCATTGCCATTGGCTGCATTAAAAGCAGCATAAAACCTGATTTGGCCTATGTCGGTGTCTGGGGCGGTCCAGTTAGCTGACCAACTACTCGAATTGCCCGAAACAGTTGTGCCATTAAACGTATGGGTCACGGCATTGCCTTGGTTTATAAGCTTTGTGCGGGCACCATCAGTAATGGTGAATGTGCCAACTTTGTCACCAGAATTGTTTTCGGCTGTTAATTCAAATCCAAAACGCACGACGCCGGTATGTACGCCGGTGGCTGTAATCTGATAGGTTTCACCAGGCACATACCCTGATGCCGGAATGTCAGAAGTAATCCAGCCTGAGGTGGCATTGGCTGTACCCGAATGACACTGCACACAGGTTGCACCGGCATCGCCAGGACTTCCTGATTTGCCGCCGGGACTACCTGAACTATTGGCATACAGGATAATAACCAGGGGAATAAGAAAAACGAAAGGAATTTTGTAAATAGGTTTCATGGTTATAGATGTTTTAGAAAATACTTTATTTAGAATAACTCTAAATTGCAAAAGTAATAATCTATTTGAATTAACAACTTTTTTTTGCTTATTTACAAAGACTTAATACTTGGCAAGGATGAGACAATCAGGGTGTTTCTTCGCGCACAGGCTCGCCCATTTCGTAATAAATGGTCTTTTCAATTTGCCCATTAGGATGGTAATGCACTTCGGGGCCATGCTGTAAATTGTTTTTATACTGAAGTGTTCGTTGTAAATTACCATTTGGATACCAGGCTTTTTGAGTGCCATTCCCATGGGTATATTGTCCCCGTCCAATTACGAACCCGGCACCATCATAAAACAACCAAATACCATGAAGCAGCCCTTCAGCATATTCGCCTTCAATCATGGGGGTTCCATCACTGTAGTAGCGCAAATACAATCCGTGCAGGGTGTCGTTTTTGTAATTGTCAACTGCGATTTTATTTCCGTTGTAATCGTATTGAACAAACAGGCTGTCGCGCAGATTGTTTTTATACCAGGCCTCTGACTCAAGTTTTCCGTTTTCGTGGTATCGCAGCATTTTGCCTTGCAATTGATTTTGCACATAAACGGCCTCTTGCTGCAATTGACCTGAGGCATAGTACCAGCTGGCAAGCCCGTCAAGTTCGCCTTTGTTGTTGTATGTCAGCTGAGATTGGAGATTTCCATTGTCCCAATAGGTTTTTGTGCCTGGCTTGCTGCAAGCCAATGTAATGGCGAAAAGTGCTATAAGGAAGATCAGGTGTGGTTGCTTGCCTACCATATATTTGTTTGCCTTCCGGGATTTAATTGGTCAAAATAGGTATTATTGAGTGGCACAAGCTGGTGGTTTTGATAGCGGTAAATATTCCAAAACTCATTTTCAATGCCTGAAGCCTCATCTTTTTGCTGGAAGTGGAAACGTGTTTGGCTCAAGGGCGGAAAATAATTTGGCAGACAATCGAGCATATTATTTCCATAGCGCATCAAGGCCTGCAAAAAGTACCAGCCTATGTCGAAGCCTTCAAATGCGTAAGTGCCTGGTTCGGCAGAATACCTCATGCGATATTTGTAAATAAACTGTTCTGTTTGCAGTGTATTATAATCGATATGGCCAGGTACAAGATGATGCATTTGCATCTTTAATAAGCTTTCGGTAAACAGGTTATCAAAATTTTTCCAGTTTGGTAGTCCAATCATTTTTATACTGAAAGTGTCAGACACCTGACTCATTTTGTTCACCAATTCCATGGCAAACACATTGTCATCAGAAATAGCAATAACTACATTTTCGCGTAAGGCTGAAGCTTGCTTTTTGAACTCACGCACACTGTCATTGGCATAAACGAATTCAATAACCGGATTTTCAAAAATAGTGGCTTCGTAAAGCTTTTCTTCCAATTGGGCGGTTGAAAATTCAACACCTTCAACGGGAATAACGGGAATGATTCCTTCAAATTCCTCAATCATCTTCGAACGTTCGTTGGCCAGACTATAAATTTTTTGGTTGGTAATAGCCACTGCAGGCTTTAGATATTGCTCAATGGCCTTGCGCATCAATTGGCTTTGTTCTGAATTGGCCCAGCTGTGTGCTCTGTAAATAAAAACCTTGGCATCGGGATATTGCTCCGAGATAAGCAGGGCTACCTGATCATATTGGCTATCCGTTGTTGGTTTAACTTTTATAACATTGGGAAATCCATCGATGATTTCCGAACGCTGTGCCATTGGATTCACAATGGGGATATTGTGTTCGCGGGCAAACCTGGATACGAGTTCAAAGCCCTGGTTGAAAAAAGGGCCAATGATAAGATCGGTGCTGCGCAGTTTTGGATCGCCAATTGCTGCTGCCACCTCGTCCATTGATTGCCCCACATCATATACATACAAATCCAGCTTCAGGCCTTCATATGCCACAAGTGAATCCACTGCCATCAGAAACCCTTCATAAAATTGAAGGAACGAAAAGGGCCGTTCGCTTAACAGTTGGTCTGCTTCGCTTAAGTCCTCAGAATAAAGTTTTTCTGCATCATCCAGAAAAAAAGGAACCATCAATGCCACCCTGAACATGCGGTGTGCCTGAGCGGGGTAATCAGGGCAGGAAATGATTTTTTCAGGCATTTGCACAATGAATTGGGGTTGCTCAATCAATACGGTGTCCACTTGCACAGGCATCGGTGTGCTGAGGGTCAGGTGATCAGCGATGGGGATGCGCACTTTTTGTCCGGGATACACCCTACGCCCCACTGCCGGGTTAAAATAATAGAACCTGTCGCGGCTGATTTCGAAGTTACGCGAAAGCCTTCTAACAGAAGTGCGGCTATCTATTTCATGTTCAAAATAGGGACTGGTTATTTTTTTTTTTGGGACCATTATTTTTTGTCCTACTGTCAGTCGCTCGGTAAGTCCCGGGTTTATTCGCTGCAGCTCGCTTATGCTTACGGCATAATCTCTCGATATCCGGTAGAGTGTTTCTCCTTTACTCACGGTATGTGTAATCATATCATCCGCTTGCTTGGGCTGGGCAGATTGGGGGGTATTATCCTTTTGTGGCACACGAAGAACCTGGCCAACGGATAGCATCTTACTGATTCCCGGGTTCAGGGCCATTAGCTGGTCCACGGTTAATTCATACTGCCGGGCAATTGAAAACAGGGTTTCTTTTGGTTTTACGGC
>CAYTUA010000538.1:0-4296 GCA_964440855.1 uncultured Lentimicrobiaceae bacterium | reverse complement strand
TTGCCGCCAATCAGGTTGAAGTGCTTTGCCAGTGCCACTGTTGCCCTGAACACTTTTTTGATGGCGTTGGGGTTGTCCCTGCGGAAGTTGCTGATGGTATTGTGGTCGGGGCTAAGGCCTTTTAGCAGCCACATCACTTCGATGTTGCGTTTGGTTTCTTTCTCCAGTTCGCGCGACGACCTGATTCGGTTCATATAGCCGTAAAGGTAGAGCTTGAGCAAATCTTTGGGGTGGTATGCCGGGCGACCGTTTTCAATGTGATCGACCTTAAAACCAAGTGCCTCCATATCAAGGTTTTCCACAAATAGTTCAATCATCCGCACCTCATTATCGTGACTGATGGCAGCTTCCATACTTAACGGAAAGATATGCAACTGCTCCCTGTCTTGTCCTTGTTGGTACTTCATTTGCGTGTGTTATTAACGCATTAAATGTACAACTTATTATTGGATTATTGTAACCTTTTTTTATTGAAAATTTATTCTTTTTATTCGTAAAATGATACGGGGTTTTTAGACAGTCTGACGACTGGCATATGGCGATGTGCCGCCAATCATTAAAGTTATTGCGTTTAAATTTCGTACTAAGTTATTCATTTGCATTCACTTTCAAATTTCAAGCGGCATTCGCTATATGCCTTGTTGAACTAAACCTCCGGTAGCCTCCCCCGTATTTCAGGGGGATTTGCCGGGGCATCGCACAAATTTAGGTGTTCTGCGTATAAGTGTTGCTAACATTTAATACATATAATCATGAACACCAAAAAAAACAGCGGAAGTTTCCGCAGCAGGGGCGAAACCATTATCGCCAAAGCATGCAGGACCATTTCTGGTTTTGCCGTAACCTATCAAACCTTTGAAAGAACGCTCACCTTGCGCCAGCGCAGCAAAAGTGCCATGCAAAACTACGGGCGCGCCATCGCAAAGGTAGCACTTCATTTCGAAACCGACCCATTGAATTTGAGCATCGAGCAAGTCAACGACTATCTTTATGCCATGCTCAAAAGCAGCAGTTCGCCAAGCAAAAGCTATTTCCGCCATACCGTTTATGGTTTGAAGAGCCTGTACAAGATCATGGGCAAACCAGAAAAAGCCCTGAAAATGCCCCCTGTGCGCAACAGCGAAACAGTTCCTGTTGTGCTTTCGGTGCAAGAAATCAAGCGTGTGCTGACCCTTACGCAAAACCTTAAACACCGTGTGCTGATCGGCTTGCTGTATGGCTCAGGCCTGCGCATGAACGAGTGCCGAAAAATTAAAGTGGCAAATATTGATAAGCACAGGCTTCAACTACGCATCGTGCAAGGCAAAGGCCGCAAGGACCGCTATGTGGTGCTGTCGAAACTTTTGGTAAAAGGCATTGACAAATACCTTTCAATTGAAAAGCCACAAGTTTACCTTTTCAACGGCACAAAGCCAGGAGAGCCTATGGGAGAGCGCTCTATCCAATGGATCATCAACGAAGCCGTTGAACGTGCCGGCATACAAAAACCCACCACCTGCCACACTTTCAGGCATTCGTTTGCCACGCATTTACTCGAACAGGGTGCCGATTTGTTCAGTATCAAGGAGCAGCTTGGCCATGCGCGAATTGAAACCACACTTGTGTATTTGCACATAGCCCAAATCAAACCTAAAACAGTTAAAAGCCCGCTTGACAGCATTTACGGCTTATGAACCGCCCCGTAGCAGAACTGGCCGATGTGGTCAGGGGCTACGGCAAGGCTTTTGTTGACCAATTTCAACCGCTGGGTTACCACAAAGCTGTGTTAAATGCCCTTGCCGTGTGCCGCACAGCCGCATTGGGCGGACATGTTGACAGTTGCATTGAGTGTGGCCATGTAAGGGTCAGTTACAACTCATGCCGCAACCGTCACTGTCCCAAATGCCAACAGCTTGACACGGCCCGCTGGGTCATGGCCCGCGAAGCCGATTTGCTGCCTGTAGGCTACTTCCATATGGTTTTCACCCTGCCCGGGTGCCTGAACAGTTTATGCCTGAACCATCCCAAAGTGCTTTACAACCTGCTTTTCCACGCGGTGCGCGACACGTTGTTTGCTTTTGCAGCTGACCCCAAACATTTGGGTGCTGAGATTGGATATATTGCTGTGCTCCACACCTGGGGCCAAACCTTAACGCTGCACCCACACCTGCACTGCATCATCCCGGCTGGTGGCATTACCGTCAAAGGTAATTGGAAACACGCCCGTGGCAATGGAAGTTTCCTTTTTCCTGTAAAAGCCCTTAGCGGGGTGTTCAGGGGCAAATTCCGCGATGGCTTGCTTGAGCTTGCCAAAGATGCCGGTTTTGAAATTTCCGCTGATTTGCTTCGTAAGGTGCACCTGTCCAATTGGGTGGTGTATGCCAAAGAACCCTTTGCCGGCCCACAACAAATCATCGAATACCTTGCACGTTACAGCCACCGTGTGGCCATCAGTAATCACCGCCTGGTCAGTATCGGTGATGGCAAGGTGACGTTTCGTTATAAGGACTATCGGCATGCAAGTGCACAGAAAACCATGACGCTTGATGCCATGGAATTCCTCAGGCGCTTTTGCCTGCATATATTGCCACCTGGCTTTGTCAAGATCAGGCATTATGGTTTTTTGTCATCCAGACGAAAAGGGACTGAACTGCTGGCATTGCAGGGCAGGGAAACTGCTTACGGCCAACAGCAAAGCATGAGTCAAACACCAGCAAGTTTATGTTGGCAAGAAATATGCAAGCTAAAGTTTGCTTACGATCCGGTTAGATGCCCTTGCTGCAAAACCGGGGTCATGATTACTGTTGAAACACTGGCCCCACGTCCCCCGCCAACCCAAACAGCTCATGCTAAGTCAATTTTGCAAGCTGCTGTTTAACAGTGGACTGGATAAGCTTTTGCCATAATCAAACAAAGTCATGAAAAGTGTGAAAACTTGACAACAAATGATCATTGATAGTAGAAAAACCGTTCAAAAAAACGCCATATGCCCGCCCTTTCCCTCATCCGTCCTACCGGCTTTACAATCCTATCGGTCAGCCACAACCAGGTCTTTATATTGAATCCCCATAATAAAGGCACATAGAGGTTCCGTTCAACAACGGCTTAAATCGCAAACGTATAGGACCTTCAATGGTGGCAGGATAAAGCTGGCTTGCGTTTGCGTTTAAGCCTTATATGTTACCACACGTTTTTTCTTTCCACGTCATATTTGTATGGGTTTTCAGAGTCATTTTGTCCATTATGGTAGATTAAAAATTCAGCGTGTTTGTCGTCAAGTTTGATAGTCTCAATTTTGTTAATTCCAATTAAACAAAGGTTGGAATTATGAAATACTTCTTTGTCAAAAATCCCGAACCTTGTTTGAGTAATATTTATGATTTCACCGCAAGCTAAAAATCCACCTGTCGAAACTGATATTTTGTTGGTTCCGTCAATTTTTTGTTCATAAACAACTTGTCCGAGTATAAGTGTCAAAATGCTCAAAACGAGTAACGGTGTCAAAAGTAAAACGGTCAATATTTTCTTTTTTGTGTTTTTGAATATAGCGAAGAACAAGATTGTCGAAACAATAAATGTCCAACTAATTATCGAAAAGGTATAAAATCCTTTTAGTTTGTATCCGTTGAACTCAAAAACCATAAATGTTAAAAACAAAATTGTCATGGCGATTAATATTCTTCCGATTAATTTTTCAATTGTCGGAAAGGTCGTCTTAGTAAGAAGTGGAATACAATTCAGTCCTATTAGAAGTCCTATAAATATTATTATCGCTATCATTCTTTAAGTATGTTCAGATGTATTTTAGATAATCTATTTCTTCAGTTAAAATATGTCTCTCGGTTTCATTTAGCGTTTTTGCTAATTCATTTCTTGCTTTCACTCCGATTTCTATAATTTCTGACCATTTAGGGTCTTTTAAAATTGCTTCATTGTCATAATTGTCTTTTTTAGGTGATTCATATTTATCAAGAGTAATATGCCATTTTTCAATTATCTTAAATTCTTCTTCGCTTATCCAACCTTTGTCCAACTGATACAAATAGTTGTTGTCAATTCCTAGGTCGTCAAAATAGCTACACATAAATTCAATAAAAGTCCAATGAGGATTTTTATGTGTAAAGTCGAGCCAGGATTTTGACTGAATGTCGAGAGATGTCAACTCGTTAATACAACTTAACCATCTTTCTCTCCACTCAGTTTTCTCTATACTTTTCATCGGATGTGTTTTTTTGCACGGACTGTCTTTTAAAATGTGTGGTAACGGCAGTCTGTCTTAAAACCTCTTTCAATTTCCATTTCACTCAATTTTTTCCC
>CAYTUA010000537.1:0-6017 GCA_964440855.1 uncultured Lentimicrobiaceae bacterium | reverse complement strand
TTATGCCCAAGACTTTACGGTTGCCGGGGGCTCATTGGGCTGGATGCATGCCAAAAAAATTACCAAAATCATGGACCATGCCATGAAATTGAAAGTACCCCTGATTGGCATAAACGACTCCGGTGGCGCTCGTATTCAGGAAGGGGTAAACTCCCTGGCAGGTTATGGCGAAATATTTTACCGCAACACCCAATCATCAGGGGTAATTCCGCAAATTTCAGTAATCCTGGGACCCTGTGCTGGTGGTGCCGTTTATTCGCCCGCCCTTACCGATTTTGTATTTGTGGTGGAGAATATCTCCAAAATGTTTATCACAGGCCCCGAAGTAATCAAAACGGTGTTGGGTGAAGAAATTTCGATGGAAGAATTAGGAGGTGCTCGTGTGCATGCCGAATTGACGGGCAATGCCCATTTCTTTGCGAAAAGTGAAGAGGAGTGTTTCAGCCAGATCAAACAACTGGTTAGCTTCATCCCCTGGAACAATATGAAAAAGGCGGAACGCTTTCCCAAAAAAGCACCCAAAACCCGTCAATATAAAATCGACAACATTTTACCTACCGACCCACGTCAGCCTTATGATGTGCGCGATGTGATCAAATCCCTGGCAGATGATTCGGAGTTTCTTGAAGTACAAGAACTTTATGCCGCCAATATTGTCATCGGTTTTGGACGCATGAATGGCGAAACAGTGGGTTTTGTGGCCAACCAACCCCTGGTTTTGGCCGGTGTGCTTGATGTGGATTCATCTATCAAGGCAGCACGCTTTATCCGTTATTGCGATTCGTTTAATATCCCGCTTATTACTTTGGTTGACTTACCCGGCTATCTGCCTGGTGTTGATCAGGAACATGCCGGCGTTATCCGTCATGGTGCCAAAATGCTGTATGCCTATTCAGAAGCTACTGTGCCAAAAATTACCGTAATTATGCGCAAAGCCTATGGGGGTGGTTATATTGCCATGTGTTCCAATCACTTGCGTGCCGACTTTGTGTTTGCCTGGCCAACAGCCGAAATTGCTGTAATGGGCCCCGAAGGTGCAGCTAATATTATTTTCCGCAAGGAAATACAAACGGCAGAAAACCCCGACGAAATGCGCAAACAAAAAGTGGCCGAGTACAAGAAAAAATTCGCAAACCCATATGTTGCAGCAGCTTATGGTTATGTTGATGCTGTTATCGAACCTGCCGAAACCAGACGGATGCTGATGCATTCGCTTGAAATATCGAAGGATAAGATTGTAGAAGTCCCCATGAAAGAGCATGGTATTCCCCCATTCTGATCAAGCTAATTTTAAAATTTAAGTTGAATCAACACCTTGTTTGATGAATTAATTTATCACTATGGAAGAAGCAGAAGAAGAAAAGTGCAAATCAAAACAGCCACGTTATAAATCGCTTACGATTGATAATGTAAAGTACAGGACACTGCATACCAAAAAGTTTGCAAAGCGGAAGGCCTATGAAGAATTTAACCCCTTCAAGCTTACTGCCTTTATTCCCGGCACCATCATCAGCATACACGTAAAGGAAGGTAAAAAAGTGAAACAAGGCGAAACACTGCTGATACTCGAAGCCATGAAAATGATGAATGAGGTAAAAGCTCCTGAAAATGCGACAGTGAAAAAGATTTATGTGGTTGCCGGCGACAGGGTTTCAAAAGATCACTTAATGATCGAACTGGAATAAGTCTTGTAGTTCTGGTTCTCTGATTCAATCAACGAAAGGATTTCTTCTTTTCCCATGGCATTAACCGCCGAACTTACAAAGCATACAGGTAACTCCTCCCATTGTTGGAGGAGTTGTTTTTTATAGGCCTCAACCTGTTCCTGCAACCTCACTTTGCCCAGCTTATCGCCTTTGGTAAAAACAATCACGAATGGTATTCCATGCTCACCCAACCAACCCATAAACTCGAGGTCGATGGCTTGAGGCTCGAGCCGGCAGTCAATCAGCACAAATGTATAAACCAGGTTTTGCCTTTTTTGCATATAGGTGTAAAGCATCTTTTTCCAGCTTTCGCGCGCAACCTTCGATCGCTTGGCAAATCCGTATCCGGGCAGGTCAACCAAATACCAGGCTTTATTAATCAGAAAATGGTTGATAGTAATGGTTTTACCTGGCTTACCGGAAGTTTTGGCCAGGCCTTTTCTGCCTGTTAACATATTTATCAACGAAGATTTACCAACGTTCGAACGGCCAATAAAGGCGAATTCGGGATAAACCGGATCGGGTAGTTTGTTGAATTCGGTATTGCTTTGTAAAAATTCAGCAAATGAAATAATCATTCTATTAACCTCTCTTTTAAAGGGATATGATGTGTTGCCCTATTGCTTTACTGTTGTATGCCTGTCCTTTTTTTCGGGAAATATATCATTGATTGTTACAATAATTCCTGTTTCCTCAACATCACCGAATGACTTGTTCCAGGCGGTGCCAAAGGTACGCATAGTTGCAGAGAGTGCCATATAGGCATTTACCAGCGGTGGAATATTTTCGCCCTGCTGCCTCACCTGCTGCACCAAAATTCTATAATCTCCGGCATAATCAGTTCCCTTAAAAACTTGCTTCAAACGATTGAGGTCTGTTTTATAAGACAATGGATTATGGGGATATACCAAATTATCAGGATCGGGAAAATAAAGTTTCATGAAATACAAAATCAAATCGCGTGCAAATGCATCAAAATGACGGTACATGGTCACCTTACCAAAAAAATATTTCACTTCCGGATAATCCACAATTAAGGCACCCAAACCATCCCATAAATTATCCAAAGCATACATCCCTTTTCGCAAATTCTTAGAGGGCTGATAGTCCGGCTGCACAAAGCTTCGGCCCAACTCTATGGTCCACGGAATAAAATCCTTAACGAATTGAGGACTATAATGAAAAAGTTTTGCTGTGGGTGTTTTTACCTGTCCATTGGCTCCAATGTCGAGGTTTTTACAAAGAATAAAACGATAACCTCCCATAATAGCTTGGTCTTCAGGATTCCAAACAATAAGCTGCTTGAACCCATTCTCGCCCAAATCGTAATCATCAATGTCAACAGCCATGCCTGTTCCACCTCCGGAGTCGCGGAAACTAAGTTCGCGCAAACGTCCTATTTCTTGCATGGTCACAGGCGAATCCACATCCGAAACAATGTAAATCTCATTGTCGCCATTGTTTGTTCTTCTCACAAAACGCTCTTTGGTGAGTTCTTGCCTCAGAGCTTTCCGGTCAACCGGAGGAATCATCGCTTTCATCTTGTCACTTTTCAATTTGTTATAACACTTGTATAGTCCATGTCAGGATCAAATGCACCATCATTTCCAGCTCCCAGCCAATAAACATACTTGCGTAATTTCTCGGCCCACTCAGCATCACTATAGCGACGGTCGAAAACAGTATATGGTATTGGTTGTGAAAACTTTATCTGTATATCCTTGCCACTTTGCTTATAAAATTCATCTGCAAGGTACAGCATTTCAATATTCATTTTTATGCCAAGGGCTTTCCGAATATTGGCCAGTCTATAAAAAAAATCCGAATTGCGGCCACTAATATGGGTTGGGATAATGTCACGTTTAAACCTTTTTGCCTTTGAAATAAAAGTTTTCTTCCACTCCAAATCGGCAATTACCCCTTTGCGTTTGCGCGATACGAGCCCAAAAGGAAAATAGCAGATTACCGCATCACCAGCAAATGTATCATTCAGTACACGAATGTTTTCGGCATTGCTTCCATGCTTGTTGATGGGAATAAAAAGGGGTTTAAGGTTCTCAAGAAACATCAGGATATCGTTAACCGGAAACTGCAGGTCGGTCCGAACCCTGCCCACTTGCTGCATCAGGGCAATGCCATCAGGGCCTCCGAGCGGGTGATTTGAAGCAATAATAACGCGTCCGTCAACAGGAATGTTCTCAATACCAACAACTTTAATCTCTGCATTAAATTCTGCCATAACGGCATCAACAAAATCAAGTGCTTGTAAATGATTCGACTTGCTGATGAATTCATTCACAGCATCCTGGTGGATAATGCGCTTGAGGTACCGGATTAGAAAACCGGGGATATAGGGTGCCAATGTCGGGCTTTTTGCCTGAATAACAGCCTCTACATCAATAAGTTTAGCTTCACCCGAAACAGTCCTGCCCTCCATAAAAAATTTCTTTTAACCTTGGTTTTATCAACACAAATATACTGAAATATGCATGTTCCAACCCAAAAGTGTTTTACTGTTGCATAAAAGTACCCAAACACCAAAAAAAGGGGTGCAAAAAAGCAAAAATCACCCCATTTTCTACCACAATTCTATCTTGTTGATTTTCTGTTGTTTAAAAACTAATTAACAAAATCATGTGAATTGTTTGTAACATTTTACCAAAAATGTGGTAAAAATTGTATCGATGTGGGAAAATATGCAGTATTTTTACGAATTAAAAAGGTAATTTTTTGAGCTATCCAATCGGTTCATATCACTGTAAGCTTGACGCCAAGGGGCGCCTGATGCTTCCCGCCGACTGCAAAGAGCAGCTTGGCGAGATAGCCAATCAAGGTTTTGTGCTTCGGCCTGCCCTTTTTGACACTTGCCTCGAGCTTTACACCATGGACGACTGGCTTCGCAACCAGGAAAAACTCAAAGCCCTGAATCCTTTCGTAAAGTCAAATGTGGAGTTTATCAGAAAATACAATGCCGGGGCCAAGCAAGTGAAGCTTGACAGCACAGGCAGGATGCTGATTCCCAAAAATCTGATTGAAGACGGCAAGCTTACCAAAGAGGTTATCCTTACTTCGCTGACAACGAATATGGAGCTTTGGGACAAAGAAACTTACAATGCAAGGATCAATGCATTTGACCAGGATAGTTTCGAAAAATCCGCAACTGAAAAGCTTGGACAATCAATCACCAACATCGAATAGTCATGTACCATACACCGGTTTTATTGCACGAAAGTGTTTCGGGACTCAACATCAACCCGCAAGGGATTTATGTTGATGTTACCTTTGGTGGTGGTGGCCATTCAAAAGCCATACTCAACAAGCTGGATGGTGGACGTTTGCTTGCTTTCGATCAGGACAAAGATGCGGCTCACAATGCGCCAGATGATTCCCGTTTTACTTTTATTCCTCAGAATTTCAGGTATATGCGCAATTTTCTCATGTTGCACAATGCCGGACAGGTAGATGGCATACTTGCCGATCTGGGTGTTTCGTCGCATCAGATTGATAAGGCTGAAAAAGGATTTTCAACCCGCTTTGATGGCAAGCTGGATATGCGTATGGACCAAAACAATCCCCTGGATGCCAAAACTGTAGTCAATGATTATGAGGAAGAAGAACTAAAAGGAATTTTGGCAAAATATGGCGAAATGCAACGGGCTGGCCGCATGGCCGCTGCTATCTGTAAGTACCGCAGCAGCAATCAAATAACATCGACCTTTCAACTGAAAGAGGCCGTTGAAAGCCTGTTGCCACGAGGCAAGGAAAATAAAGTGATGGCACAGCTTTTTCAGGCACTGCGCATTGAAGTGAATCAGGAAATTGAGGTGCTGAAAACCTTTCTTGCACAAACAGTTAACTGTTTGAAACCAGGTGGTCGGCTGGTAGTGATTTCCTACCACTCGCTGGAAGACAGGCAAGTTAAAAACTTTATGAAGGCAGGCAATTTTGAAGGTGAAATTGAAAAAGATTTTTACGGAAATCCCATCACCCCTTTCAACGTAATCAGCCGGAAAGTGATTGTGGCAAGCGAAAATGAAATTGAACAAAACAGCCGTGCGCGTTCAGCAAGGATGCGCATTGCAGAAAAAAAATAATGGGCGGAAAGAACAAATATAACGAACAAGTACAGGCGGAAAACCCGGCAATGGAACCCCAAACGGAGGTACAAAAAAAACCGGGCTTTTTGGACAAGATTACCGAAGGCATCCTTGAGGTGCTGGGTGGTGAATTCCTGATGCATGAAAAAGCACGCAAGCAATTCGCTTTTGTATTTTTTCTGGCTGGGCTGGCGCTGGTTTACATTGCAAACAG
>CAYTUA010000536.1:0-5382 GCA_964440855.1 uncultured Lentimicrobiaceae bacterium | reverse complement strand
TCAGTTGCAGCCGCTCGTATTCTCCGGTAGGGGTGAGGTCTTCATATACATCTGCCACTTGTTTGGCCGATACCCTGTTTTTGATCAGCGATTTCACCTGAACGGTTTTGTTGAGCTGGTCCAGCTTGATGCTTATCACCTCGTTTTCCTTTAATTCGCGGGAGGGCTTAACAGCTTGTTCGTCAATTTTTATTTTACCGCCCCGGCAGGCCTCTCCGGCCAGTGTCCTGGTTTTAAAAATGCGTGCTGCCCACAACCACTTATCAATCCTGATGGTATTATTTTCGATCATTTTTGCCTGAAGTACAATTGAACGGGAACGCCAGAAAAGTCGAACTTTTCGCGGAGCCTGTTTTCCAGAAAACGTTTATAGTTGTCCTTCACATCGCGTGGATGGTTGCAGAAAAACACAAACTGTGGCGCAGCCGATTTCAATTGGGTTATATATTTTATTTTGATGTATTTGCCCCTTGATGCAGCAGGGGCCGGATTGGCTTCGATGATAGGCAGGAATATTTCGTTCAGTTTGGCAGTTGGAATCCTTCTTTGGCGGTTTTCATACACCTGGTGAGCTGTTTCAAGCACCTTGAATATCCGCTGTTTGTTAATAACAGAGGTGAAAATGATGGGAATATCTGTAAATGGTGAAGTACGTTCCTTGATGGCTTTTTCGTATTCAAGGTGGGTGTTGGATTCCTTTTCGATCAGGTCCCACTTGTTTACAACGATAAGTACCCCTTTCCTGTTTTTTTCTGCTAAATGTAATATGTTCAGGTCCTGACTCTCCATGCCGGTTTGGGCGTCAATAAGCAATATTACCACGTCACTTTCCTCAATGGCCCTGATGGCGCGCAATACAGAATAAAACTCGATGTTTTCGTACACCTTTCCCTTTTTTCGCAATCCCGCTGTGTCCACCAGGATAAAATCCATGCCAAAGGCATTGTATCTTGTATGAATGGAGTCGCGGGTGGTGCCTGCAACATCCGTAACGATATTGCGGTCGATGCCCAGCAAAGCATTGATAAGAGAGCTTTTACCAACGTTGGGGCGCCCCACAACAGTAAATTTTGGCAAATCTGTTTCGGGCTCAATCGTGTCATCTGGCAGATGGAGTACAAGCTCGTCTAACAATTCGCCCGTGCCACTTCCATTAATGGCCGAAACGGTAAATATTTCGCCCAGGCCCAAAGCATAAAACTCGTGTGCATCAGCAATTCGTTCAGCGTTGTCAACTTTATTGGCCACCACCATTACTTTTTTCTTGCATTGCCTGAGTATGATGGCTACCTCATTATCAAGTATATGCATGCCTTCTCGCACATCCACCACAAAAAGAATGATATCAGCCTCATCAATGGCAAGTGCCACCTGTTTTCGGATTTCTTCTTCAAAAACATCTTCTGAACCAACAACATAACCTCCTGTGTCGATTACAGAGAAGTATTTGCCATTCCAATTGCTTTGCCCGTAATGCCTGTCGCGGGTCACGCCTGAGGTTTCCTCAACAATAGCCTGACGGGCTTCCACAAGGCGGTTAAACAAGGTAGATTTACCCACATTGGGCCGGCCAACAACAGCAACAATATTTCCCATATTTGATTTTTTTTAACTATGCTTCGTAACCAAACCTTTTTAAAAGCAGATCACTGTCGCGCCAGTCCTTGTTCACTTTTACACTTATTTCAATAAAAACTTTTTTCCCTAAAAATGCCTCAATATCCAAACGTGCCATGGTGCCGGTCTTTTTGAGGGCAGCACCTTGTTTGCCAATGATGATGGCTTTTTGCGATTCGCGGGCAGCATAAATTATGGCCCTGATGCGGTCAATCTTAGCGCCCTCCTCATATTCTTCAATGGCCACTTCAACAGAATAAGGTATCTCCTGTTTGTAATTAAGCAGTATTTTTTCGCGTAGAATTTCAGCTACAAAAAAACGCACCGATTTGTCAGTCAGCTCATCTTTAGGAAAATAGGCCGGACTTTCGGGTAAGAGTTCCAAAATATCTTCCAATATCTTTTCTACATTGAAGCCATACAAGGCTGATACGGGTATGATTCTTGCTGTCGGCAATTCCTTCTGCCATGTTTCAATCAGGGTAGCCGTTTCGATTTGGTTGGAGAGGTCAATTTTGTTCAACAACACAAATACCGGTATGGCGGTCGATTTTATTTTTTCAATGGTCTCCGCATAGTCCGCTTTTTCTTTCACATCAATTACAAACAAAATCACATCCGCATCCACCATCGCTGATTCCACATAGCGATTCATCACCTCATGCATTTTATATGCCGGTTTGTTGATGATGCCGGGGGTATCAGAAAACACGATTTGGAAATCTTCACCGTTCACAATTCCCAGTATCCTGTGCCGGGTAGTTTGCGCTTTTGATGTAATTATCGACAGTTTTTCGCCTACCAAGGCGTTCATCAGGGTGGACTTGCCCACGTTTGGATTTCCTATTATGTTGACGTAGCCAGCCTTGTGTGCCATTTTTGAAATTTTTTCGGAAAAATATTTGGATTGCAAAGAAACAAAATTTATCTTTGCACTCCCGTTTTGGAACCCATAACAGTTCATAAAACAAGAAAATAAGCTGGTTAACAGCTGAAAAAGACATATTGCGGGGTGGAGTCCCGAAGACTCGGGACAGCTCGTTGGGCTCATATCCGCCATGTGGCGGACATCGGTTCGACACATTGGAAATAAAGTTCTTTTTAAAAAATATTGCGGGGTGGAGCAGAGGCAGCTCGTTGGGCTCATAACCCAAAGGTCATCGGTTCGAATCCGGTCCCCGCTACTAAGTAAGAGGTTGGCAATATTGTTAACCTCTTTTTTTTACTGCTAATGCCAACTATATGGGACTCGTTGGGCTCATATCCGCCTGAGGCGGACATCGGTTCGAATCCGGTCCCCGCCCGCTGCTGTAAATGAGGTTGTTTCCAATAGCATGGCAACCTAATTGTTTTTAAAGAAATGGAGCAAGACGAGTTATATACAGTTTACATTTTGTATTCGGAGAAATTCGACAAGACATACACAGGCTACACAAGTGATCTTGAAATGAGGCTTCGAAGTCATAACGAGTTTTCAAAAAAGGACTGGACACGTTCTTACCGGCCTTGGAAGCTAATCCATACAGAAACATTTCAGTCAAAATCAGAAGCTATAAAACGGGAAAAGTTTTACAAATCAGGGGTTGGGCGGCAATTAATTCACGAGAAATATCTTAGCAATCCTTGATGCTCGTTGGGCTCATATCCGCCTGAGGCGGACATCGGTTCGAATCCGGTCCCCGCTACTAAGTAAGAGGTTGACACCAAAGTCAGCCTCTTTTTTTTTAACCCAATCTTAAAGGATCAATCTGGAGGTGATTAAGCTATTCCCCGGCAAACAGCTTGACAACAGGCTTTTGACCGGCAAACATATAGCCTCTGAACATACCGCTTGTGTTGAAAGGCATGGCGATATTTCCCTGTTGGTCAACGGCTATAATGCCACCACCGGCATCCAGTGCTGCCAGCTTTTGCATTACCACTTCATCGGAAGCTTCCTGCAGCGATTGTCCGGCATAAGTCATGCGTGCAGCAATGTCATAAGCAACAGCATTTCGGATGAAAAACTCACCATGTCCGGTAGCCGAAACAGCACAGCTTGAGTTATCAGCATAGGTGCCTGCACCAATAACGGGAGAATCGCCTAAGCGCCCTTCGCGCTTAAAGTGCATACCACCTGTTGAGGTTGCAGCCGCCAGGTTGCCCGCCTTATCAAGTGCCACAGCTCCTACAGTACCATGTTTTGATTGCACCGGAAACTCTTTTTCCAGCGTGGTTTTGCGTGTGCGCTCGTAGCTGTCCCACCTGTTTTGATCAAAAAAGTATTGCGGATCGACAGTTTCCAGACCCGCTTTGACGGCACACTGTCTGGCTCCCTCACCCACCATAAATACATGCCTGCCATCAAGCATGACATGGTGTGCAGCAAGTATGGGGTTTTTGATATTCCGCAATGCCCCAACAGCTCCTGCTGACAGGTCACTTCCATCCATAATCGAAGCATCGTGTTCGATGATGCCAGCTTCATTATAAACGGCACCCTTTCCGGCATTGAACAGGGGCGAGTCCTCCATAACAATAATGGCAGCAATAACTGCATCAACGGCAGTGCCACCTGTTTCAAGCACCATCGTTCCTGCTTCCAATGCTTTTGTTAATGCATCCCGATAGCTTGAATCCTGCTCAGCACTCATGCGCGACGCCTCAATAACTCCGGCTCCGCCGTGAATTACAAGCACGTAATCAGGACGCGTTTCGGGTGGCTGCTGACACGAAACGCCAATCAGGAGTATGGCCAACACAGTGAGGATTGATATAAAACGCTTTTGGCAGGGGAAGGTCTTTTTCATTGAGAAATTATTTTAGCATGTCCAAATACAAAGTTGTAAAATCATATAGGCCAAGTAAATGTCCGGAAGTGAGGATAATAACAATGATGATGACCCATTTCACAAAACCGGCACCTTTTTTAATGGCCATATTGGATGCGAAATAGGCACCAATAATATTTCCTGCTGCGTGGGTAAGTCCAAAAGCCCAATCAACCTGATCATTTTTGATAAAAACCAACAGGGCAAAAGGGGTGTACAGCAACACAACCCAAACTTTAAGGGCATTGGCCCTTACTAGGTCGAAACCGGCAACAAGTACCAGGGCAGCGAGTAAAAAATAACCAACCCCCACCTGAACAAAACCGCCGTAAACCCCAATCAGAAAAAAGAAAAACAATTGCAGCCAACCCGGCTTTTTTGCTGCTTTTTCTGCATTGCCCATCCATACTGAAGGTTTGAATACAATAAAAAAGATCATAAGCAGCAGCACGATGGCAATGGCTTTTTCAAAAGTATACCGGTCGATGTCAACAGCCACCTGGGCACCAATAATCGACCCGATAACAGCGGGAATGCCCAGCCAGGCACCTTTTCTGAAATCTAAAACTTTTTTTCGGCCAAAGGTAAAGACCGATGTAAGGGTTTGCAAAAGCACGCCGATTCTGTTGGTGCCATTGGACACATCTGCCGGCAGGCCCAGAAAGATAAAAAGCGAGAGGGAGATGATGGAGCCGCCACCTGCCAAAGTATTTACAAAGCCGGTAAGTATGCCGGAAACAACTAGCAGGAATACTTCGAACCACGTCATACAGGCTGGTTTTTGATGAACGCAAAGGTAGGAATTATTAAAAACAGTTTTGGTTTTACCTGAGATGGAAGTTTAAAAGATAAGACCATGAGTCCACTACAAAAAGTCAATTTTTTTCAAACTGCTGATTTTTAACGATTCCCCGCCGTGGCGGGGCAAGGGGTGGAAGAGATAAAAATAAGCAGT
>CAYTUA010000535.1:0-6456 GCA_964440855.1 uncultured Lentimicrobiaceae bacterium | reverse complement strand
TCAATATTTCGTTGTCGCCTCAGCTTAGCGGAGACGAAATCCGGTTTGTACTCAATTGGGGTGCCGAGCCTGAAGACCTCGACTCTCACCTGTTGACCCCCGAAATTGATGGTCAAACCTGGCATGTTTGGTATAACTGGATGGGAAATGTTAACAGTGCACCTTACGCTGCCCTCGACCATGATGTTACTGAAGGCTATGGCCCCGAAACCATGACCATTTATCAGCGTTTTTCTGGTACTTATAAATTCTATGTGTATAATTATTCTACAAGTCCGGAGATCACTACTTCAAGTGGCGTTGTGCAGATTTATAACGAAACTGGCTTGATATCAACTGTGCAGGTGCCACAAACTGGCACAGGTCTCTATTGGAATGTGGCCGAAGTGGATGGGGCAACCGGACAGGTAACTATTATCAATACCATTCAGGAACAGGCCCCTGAAGGTAAGGTTGTTGAGATGCCTGCAAAAGATGTTAAACCACAAACAATGAGAAACAAAGACATTGTTTCGTGGAATTGGGACTTCGGCGATGGAACTACCAGTACGCAGCAAAACCCTGTGAAAACGTACAATAACCCAGGCACCTACACTGTTTCGCTGACCGTAAGCGATGGCAGCAACGAGGATACCGAAACAAAAACCAATTACATCACTGTTACAGGAGGTAGTGGCACAGGCACACTTTCAGGCCTGGTGACGGATGCAGCCAACGGAACCCCGGTTCCTGATGCCCTTGTAAGTGTTGCCGGATTGTCAGCCTATACCGATGCCAATGGCAATTACACCATTACTGACATCCCCGCAGGTGTGTTGACAGCCAATTTCAGTGCAAGCACCACCTCTGGGCTTACACCGCCACTTTCTGTGAATTTCTTTGATCAGTCAACGGAAAACTCACATACTGTTACCTGCGAAAAAACAGGCTATCTCACTTATAGCAACAACCAGGTAATCATCCCGCAAGATGGCACGCTCAACTTAAACATTTCTATGTCGCCCAATCTGGCCGAAGGAAATATTCGTTTTGTACTTAACTGGGGAGCCCTGCCCGAAGACCTTGATTCGCACCTGAATACGCCTTCGATTGAAGGAAATGCTTATCACGTTTTTTACGTTGACATGGGAAGTGCTACTTCAGCACCCTATGCCCAGCTCGATCATGATGTTACAGAAAGTTATGGCCCCGAAACCATGACTATCTATGAATTGTATCCCGGTGTTTATCAGTATTATGTTTACAACTACTCTGGGAGTCCTGAAATTACTACTTCTAACGCTGTGGTACAAATCTATAATGTTAGTGGTTTACAGCACACACTGCAAGTTCCCACTTCAGGAAGTGGCCTCTATTGGTATGTATGCGATGTGAACGGCACTACCGGCGGTATCACCATTCGCAACGTAATTCAGGAGAATGCACCGGGCAACACCCGTTTTGACATGCCTGAAAAGCCAGTCCAGCCATCTGACATTCAGGAACGCACAATTGTTTCGTGGAACTGGAACTTTGGTGATGGCACTACCAGCACCCTCCAGAACCCAACCAAGGTGTACAATGCTGTTGGCAGTTATAACGTAAGCCTGACCGTTAGCGATGGATCAAGCCAATCAACCGAAGTAAAAGAAGGTTATATTGTTGTTGGAGGATCTTCGGTTGACGAAAACAGCCTGGCAAGCAGTTTAATATTATATCCCGTGCCTGCCCATGACCAGCTTCAAGTTGAAAGTGATGTTGCCATAAACAGCCTGCGCATTACCGATCTTTCAGGCAGGGAAATGATGCAGATAAACATCAACACCAAAAAAGCACAGCTTGATATCAGCGAATTGAAGCAAGGTGTTTATCTCATCTTTATCGAATCAGATCATGGAAATCTTGTAAAAAAATTCACTGTTAAATAATCGCTAAAAAGGCTAATTGCCTGATTTGTAATATTTTTGAGTATATTAACGGTTTTGTAGGGATATTAACCTACAAAACCGTTTTTTTTCGGCTAAGGCAAAGTCTAATTCCCTAAATTTGTCAGATGAACAAGCCAAAAGCCCGGTTTATACTTCTATTGATCACTTTTATCCTCCAATACCCTTCCCTTTTTGGGCAGGAAAAGAAAATTCTGGATTTGGGCTTGAACATGGGGCTTAATCAAACCACCTTGCTATTGGACAGTGTTCAGCTGCAACCGGCTTTCCTGCCTTATTTGGGAGCTTATTACAATCATCCATTCAACGAAAATTTCGTACTGCACAGCAGTTTGCAGTATAACATACGTGGCAGCAACCTGGTGAAACCCATCATCAAGCGGCGAAATCATTTTGTTGACCTTTCAGCAAGCATGCGCTATTATCCGATTGACTTTTTTTATGCCAGTGCAGGGCTGAACTATGCCCAATTGGTTTTTCAGAGATATATGGTGCTTGATGGCGCAACCGGCTCTGGAGAGCAAAGTTACGAAGCGGAAGGCTATCAATCGCAAGCTGGGTTGCTCATTGGTGGTGGCCTGCAATTGAGCAAGGTACTGTCGCTGGATTTTAACTATATGATCCCTATCACAAGTAATGAATACAAGAACTTTCAGATCGGTATTGGTATTTCATTGGGCAAAAGTGTATTTCCGAAAAGGAAAAAGAAATACAAAAGCCTACAGCACGCTTTTGAAAACCCGCTCGAGGTCAGGAAACTGGTGCTGCACCGCAAGGGAATTAAAGCCCTGCCTCCCGAAATAGTGCTGTTTGAAAACCTCGAAGAACTGTTTTTGGATGGCAATCACCTTGTGGAATTACCGCCGGAGATTGGCTCCTTAAAAAAGCTGACAAAACTCTCACTGCGGCACAACAAACTCAGCACGCTGCCGCCGGAAATAGGACAGCTGAACAATTTAGAGGAAATCTATCTTGAACACAACGAAATCAAGCGTTTACCACCCGAAATCGGGGACTTGGAAAATTTACGGTTTCTTTATATTGGCAAAAATTACCTCAGGGATATCCCCACTCAAATCGGCAACTTAGCACGACTGGTGGTATTGGACATCAGCTACAGCGGTGGCTTGCTTGAAATCCCCTATGAAATCAGCCAGCTCAAATACCTTGAAACATTGATAATAGACAGCACTGTCATTTTTCCAACCCCATTCATGCTACCCAATGCCCGCCTCGAAGTTTTCTGCGAAATCAACGGGCGGTTGGTTTCGATCCCACACCCTGTGCCAATTAATCTCAATAAGTGCCTGCAATTGCGGTAAATCAGTGCCTCGCAATCGGGCAGCTTTTGCATAAATATGGAGAATATCTATACCGCTGTTGTCTGATTCCAGGAACAGTTTTTCCTCTGGTATCAGTTGAATAAGCTCAGCAGCACCATGCCCGTCTCGCATAATTGAAGGCCCCATTGACAAATACATTTCATGCCGCAGCAGTTCATTGGCCGATTGCATATTTCCGGCAAAACCATGCACAATCCAATTGACATTTCCGGGTAGTTGTTTCCGTATTTGAATGAGATCGGGGTAGCTGCGTACAGCATGGATTAACAAGGGCAAATTCAATGCGGCGGCCACCTCAGCCTGCATTTTAAACAAACGCTGTTGCAGGTCGAACGGAACATCAATAGCCCGATCCAGCCCTGCTTCGCCTATGGCAGCCCAGTTTCCTGTTTCAAGGGAGTTAAAAAACAACTTTTCCAGCTGCTTTTCATCCTGTTGGATTAACTGCCAGGGATGAATACCAAGGCTGTTGAAAACACCCTTTCCCTGTGCCGGTTTTTCGCCAGCCATCACGCTGTTCAAGGCTATCACCCCATCGGGAGGAGGTTGCTTCAGGTGGGTATGGATGTCAATTAGTGGCATCATTAAAAGCAATCTACTTTAAAACTGTTGATTAAACTACCATTCCATCAGGTAAGGTGCATCCACAAGCTGGTTACCATCCATTGTGTGAATAGCATACTGAAAACCGGGCTTGAGTGAATAAGCACCATAAGCACCATTTTTGCTCAGGGCAATATATCCAATTTGGAGGTTATCATGCATATAAGCCGAATCCACAAGCCGTTCGATGGCCGTTTTGCAAGCCTGCTCAGGCGTCAGGCCATTGCGCATCAGCTCCACAATAAGAAAGCTGCCCAGGGTTTTCATAATGGCTTCGCCTTCGCCGGTGGCTGTAGCAGCGCCAACTTGGTTATCTACAAACAAGCCGGCACCAATAATTGGCGAATCGCCTACCCTGCCTGGATGTTTAAAGGCCATCCCACTGGTGGTGCAGGCGCCGGCTATATTGCTTTCACTATCCAACGCAATCAAGCCAATGGTATCATGATTTTCCCAATTGGCCTTAGGCGCATAAATGGCTCCGGAGGCTTTCCAAGCGTCCCAGGCGGCTTTGGCCTGTGGTGTCAGTAAATTTTCTTTTTCAAACCCCTGATCCAAGGCAAATTGCAAGGCCCCTTCACCACTGAGCATCACATGGGGGGTTTTTTCCATCACCTTGCGCGCCACCGAAATGGGATGCATAATATGTTGCAAATAACCCACCGAACCTGCGTGGCCATCAGGCCCCATGATGCAGGCATCCAGCGTAACATGCCCGTTAGCATCAGGCAAACCGCCATAGCCCACGCTCATCTCATTGGGGTCGGCTTCGGCAACACGCACCCCGGCCTCAACAGCATCCAACACCGACCCATCCGATTTTAAACTTTTCCAGGCCGCTTCATTGGCTGCCAACCCATGACTCCAGGTGGATAAAATGATTGGCAATTCCACCTCAGGGGTAGCATGGGTGAATGGTTGTATAAGATGTCCGGCTTTTGAAAATTTGGCAATCCACCCGGTAGCTATTGCTGCCAGGAGGCCTTGTTTTATGAACTTGCGTCGATCAGTCATTAAAAGCAATTTTTAATCTGCTTCCACGGTAACCGTAATAAGCAATATAGATGTAACAAAGAATTGGAACCACAAAGGCTGCCTGCAACCCAATCTGGTCGGCCAACGCACCATACAAGGGCGGAATGATGGCCCCACCTACAATGGCTGTACATAAAATGCCTGAAGCCTGTGCTGTGTTTTGCCCCAGACTGCTGATGGCCAGGGTGAAAATGGTGGGAAATATAATTGAATTGAACAAACCAATCATCAGTATCGACCAAAAAGCCACATATCCGGTAGCAAGAATTGTTACGCTGAGCAAACCTACATTGATCAAGCCGTAGATGGCTACCAGCTTGCCTGGTTTTACAAATTGCAACAACCAGGAGCCGAAAAAGCGGCCCACCATGGCACCACCCCAATAGAAAAACACAAAGGTTCCGGCCAGACGGGCAGGGTTCAACTGCCCAATTTCATTCCCCGAAAGGGTTGTTGCCAGCCAGTCCATCAGGCCGCTCGACCCTACAAGGGCCGCCACATCCAGGGCAAGAAAATAATTCACCAGATAGCTGCCAATGGTTACTTCTGCACCTACATAAAGGAAAATGCCCAGTGCCCCCAACATCAGGTGGCGTTGCTTGATAGCCGAACGGTAACTGCCGGATTTATCCTGATCGGTTTCAAGTATTTTGGGAAGCTTCAAAAGACCAAAAACCAATGCCAAAAGCAAAAGTGCCGCAGCAAGCACTATAAATGGTTGCTGCACTGCCGCCGCTTCAGCCGTATAATAGGCCATGCGGGCAGCCTCGGTAAGGGCCGAAATCTGCGCAGAGTTCATCACAGTAGCATCCAGTATAAATGCTGCACTTACAAGGGGTGCCAGCGTGGTTCCCAGCGAGTTGAAAGCTTGCGACAAATTCAGGCGGCTCGACGCCAGGTGGGGAGGCCCCAACACCGCAACATAAGGGTTGGCTGCCACCTGCAGTATCGTAATACCACTGGCAAGCAGAAATAAAGCGAAAAGAAACAAACCAAATATACGTATCTGGGCTGCAGGATAAAACAGCAGGCAGGCTATACCCATGATCATTAGGCCGATAACCACACCCCGCTTATAACCTACACGCGAAATAAGATATCCACCCGGTATCGAAACCAGTGCATAAGCCGTAAAAAACGAAAACTGTACCATTCCTGCCTGGAAATAGCTCAGCTCAAAAATATCGCGCAAGCGCGGAATAAGGGCATCCACCAGCACAGTAATAAAGCCCCACATAAAAAATAAGCCCGTCATCATGACAAAAGGCAATAAGTAGCGGTTTTTCTGTGTCATAAGCTTAAAGCTAATTGCGGTTAACCCATTTAGGGATGTAAAAGTAAGAAATAGGAGCTTCCGTAGTTCTTGAAAAAAAATCTTCGTGGCTGATTTGCCTGTGTGGTTAACGTATTAAAAACACATAGACACATAGGGCACAGTAGGTTAGATTGATTTTTAGATGCACTTTGCGATTTTTCCTATGTGTTCTATGTGCCTTCTATGTGGTTAACGTATTAAAAACACATAGACACATAGGGCACAGTAGGTTAGA
>CAYTUA010000534.1:0-2758 GCA_964440855.1 uncultured Lentimicrobiaceae bacterium | reverse complement strand
ACACCATGATGGGTGTTTTGCGCATACGGCACACCTTGACCAGCTTTTCCGTTTGGGGCTCAACGCCTTTGGCCACGTCAATCACCACCACTACGCTGTCAACGGCGGTAAGCGTGCGGAAGGTATCCTCGGCAAAATCCTGGTGGCCTGGTGTATCCAGAATATTGATCATCAAATTCTTATACTCAAAACCCATCACCGAAGTGGCTACAGAAATACCTCTTTGGCGTTCAATTTCCATCCAGTCGGAGGTGGCTGTTTTCTTTATCTTATTGGATTTAACAGCACCGGCCACCTGAATGGCGCCGCCAAAAAGGAGTAATTTTTCGGTAAGGGTGGTTTTACCCGCATCGGGATGGCTGATAATGGCAAATGTACGCCGCCTGCTGATCTCTTTCTTCAAACTCATGCCTGTAAAAAATTTTCGGCAAAAGTAGGTGTTTTTGGCTTGCCCGACCGTATTTGCGACTGAATCAGCTTTCCAAGGAACATTTCAGCAGTCGGTTGTTTAAACCATCAATATGCTGGTAATGAGGATGTGTAAGACTGGATCAAACGCCAACACATGACATAGTGACACGTCATTTACACACTAAGCTGACACAATGGCTGTGTTTTTGCTTGATTTTGAGGTTTTTTGCTATTGGAACAGAATTTGAAAAAAGATTTTTGAAAACATAAAAAATTAAATACTAACAAAAATAAAAGGAGGACAAACCATGAACTTAATCAGATTCAAACACCATCCCGCAAGCTTATTGTCAGAGCTTATGGAAGATTTTGACAAGAACATTTTTAGCCGTGGAAGCGAGGCCGACAGCATGGTTCCTGCTGTGAACATCCGCGAGAATGAAGATGCCTTTATGCTTGACCTGGCAGCACCGGGCATGAAAAAGGAAGATTTCAAGATCAACCTCGACAACAATGTGCTGAGCATTTCGTCGGAGAAAAAGCAGGAGCATGAAGACAGCAACGAAAAATGGACCCGCAGGGAGTTTGCTTACAGCTCGTTCTGCCGCACCTTCACCCTGCCCAAAAGTGTTGACCTTGACAATATTAAGGCCGACTACAAAGAAGGCATTCTGGCCGTGAGCCTGCCCAAACGTGAAGATGCCAAAGTAGCTGTAAACCGCGAGATAGCTGTTTCCTAAGCTACTTTAAAACAAACTAAAAACCGCCCTGAGCTTTCAGAGGCGGTTTTTTTTGGTTTTTCTTTTTCTGACCTCCGCTGCGCGATTGTATCGCGTGGCAATAACGCGAAACAGCTTAAGGTATTTTGTGACAACGAAGCCAAAAAAAACCTTTTAATCTGCCCCTAATTTTTCGGCTATAACCAAATCATCTCACCAGGATGATCCCTAACGCTTGCCAAATCACGGCCAAAACCCAATATAAATCCTCCTCCTCCCGAGCCGCATAATTTTAGCGTAAAGTCGCCTGTGTCAAGTCCTTTTTGCCAAAGGGGCCTGTATGCTTCAGGGATCATTTCGGGCATTTGGGATAACTGAAATTGCGACAAAGCAGCAAGGGACTCAAAAAAATGGGCCGGCTCATGGGCTATCAATGCGTTGATGCAGGCGGTGGTTTGTGGTAAAAAAAGGTTCTTTAGCTTTTTGTAAAAACTGTATTGCAGAAGCTTGGTCTTGAAGGTTTGTACCAGGGCAGAAGTTTCACCCGTGTTGTGGGTGTCGATAAGAAAAGCAACAGGCACATCAGCTGTCAATGGGTCTTGGATGGTTTCAGCCGATTGGTCATGTATCAACAAGGGCTTTCCCAAATAGCAACTCAGCGGATCGATGCCGGAGCTTTGCCCGTGGAAATGACTTTCCATCAGGCCTAAAACCGATTTTAATTGCAACAATTCGCGCAGTGGCTTAGCGCAGTAACGGTCGTAAGTGGCTGCCACCAGCGCTCCCGAACTACCTGCTCCGTAAGCATTTGGGATGGTAGATTCAAAATGCAAACCATTCTCCAATTCCGTTTCAAATACGTCAAGGGCCAGTATTCCGGAAAGATTTTCCTGTTTTTTCAGATAGGATAAAAACCCAACAAGTGTTGCATTGGATTGCGATGCTTTTTCGCTGCCTGCGGCGGCAGCAGCCCATTTTGCCTTGAACATTTTCAGGGGCACAGTCAGGGCCGGCGAACCCAGCATTACGCCGTATTCGCCAAACAGCATCAGTTTGCCAAAGAATACTTTTTGTGAAACCGCTGCTTCCATCCATTAAATTTTTGAAGGGCCTTCGCCCACCTGGTCATCAATCCAAAAGCCCTGTTGGCAATATTGAAGCAGCTCGGCCTGCATAAAATCCTTCACTTTTCCTTCATCCTGCTGCGGGTAAAGTAGGTGCAGGTTGGGGCCGGCATCCAGCGTAAAACACAAGGGGATACCCGACTCTGCCCTGTATGCCTGCACGGCTTTGATGGCCGAAACGGTGGCTGCTTCCATCAGCATAAACGAAGGGTTCGAAGTCATCATCAAAGCATGGAGTTGCAAGGCTTCTGCTTCGGCAATGCGACAAAAGCTTTCCTGGTCGCCCAACTGCAAAGCTTGGTGAAGGGCTTCGGTATTGGCTTGCGCCAGGGCATAGCGCACCAGGGCAAAGGGATTGTCCTCCATCAGGGCATGGCCGGCACGACTCGATACTTTTTTGGTTTCCTTGCTGATAATCAAAATGCTGTCACGATAGGTCCTGAAAACCTCATGCAATTCTCCTTGTAGCGGTGTTGCATAATAATAGCTGCTGCCTGCGATGGC
>CAYTUA010000533.1:0-2776 GCA_964440855.1 uncultured Lentimicrobiaceae bacterium | reverse complement strand
TGAGTTAAGGGACGCTACTGATGAACAGCGAAAAAGCTATCGTTTTATTGGCGGTGGTGAAGGTATTCATTGGGAGTTGCTTGATTTGGATATCCTCGTTGAAGGCCTGTTGTGAGGTTATACAACTTCGGGATCATTTGGTGCGCGCTGAAAGATAATTTGTGGGCGAGGTAAAAGGCTGAGTCCGCCAAAACCAAAACATGAAAGCATTCAACAGGAAGTTTCGTTTGGGAATACTACAGGAGCTCTTGATCCTGTTCCTGTTTGTGCTGTTGCTCAACAATTTCCTGGGGCGCCGATCGCCCATCATTGTTGCTGATGGCAAAGGCTACTACGACTATTTGCCGGCGCTTTTTATCTACAACGACCTCAACTTCAATTATACGGATACCCTTGTTACCGAATTTTACGACCACAAGGCTTATAACCAGGGGATCAATCCAAGCATAAACGGACATAAGATCAATAAATATTTTGTTGGCACCGCCCTTGCACAACTCCCTTTTTTCCTGATGGCCCATGGCATTGCTGTGCTCAGCCCAAGCTATCCACCCGACGGGTATTCCCTTATTTATCAGGATTTTGTTACTTATGCCGCTTTCTTTTACCTGGTTCTGGGCCTCTTTTTTATCCGCAAATTGCTTCGGCTAAAGGGGCTGCTGGTCCATTGGATTTTCGCATTGCAGCTGGTGGTGCTGTTTGCCAGCTCATTGATGCAATACGCCCATGCCGATGCTTCGTTCAGCCATATTTATTCCTTTTTCTTTGTTGCCTTTTTTGTGTATTGCCTCAGCCGCTTCGCCCATCATCCACGCAATAAATACCTTTATCTGGCCGGCCTGGCCTTTGGGTTTATCGTTTTGATCAGGCCGGCAAATGGTTTGCTATTGCTTTTTGTGCCCTTTCTGTTTGATGATTTCAACCATTTTTCAGGTCAGGTGCGCAGTTTGTTCGGCAAGCACTTTGTCCCTTTATTGCTGTCCGTTTTTCTTGTCTTGCTGCTTGTTGCCATTCAACCTATGATTTGGTTTGTTCAAACAGGCTTGTTTTATGTGAAACCCTATCAGGAGGAGACTTTTATCCTGAGCCAGCCAAATATGCTGAAGTTTTTATTCAGTTATCAGAAAGGCTTTTTTGTGTATGCCCCTGCCTTTTTTGTCATGCTTGTTGCGGGCACGGTCAGTTATATGCGCCAGCGGGCTTTTTGGAAGCTTATCAGTTTTTATACCGCATTTTTTGTCCTTGTGTATGTGCTTTCAAGTTGGTGGGTTTGGTATTACGGCGGCAGCTACGGGTCGCGGGTGATGGTGGATTATTATGCACTTTTTGTGCTGTTTGCAGCACCGGCATTTTTGGCAAAATCAAGGACGCTCACATGGGGCCTGGCCCTGCTGCTTTTGTGTTTTTCTTATTACAACATTATTCAAACACATCAATACCAGGCATATATCCTGCATATGGACAGCATGAACAAGCAAGGTTTCTGGCAAGTATTTTTGAAAACCCATCCCAAATACAGGGGTTTGTATTATCAGCCGAAAATTCAACTTGATCAAAACAAATTGATTTTTGAGAAACAATATGCTGTCAATGAATTGGTTATAGAGCAGATGGGCAGCAACTACCTGGATGCTGTCTATATTGGAAAATTTGATAGTCAGGCACCGCTTGTTGTTGCCCTTGATATGGAAGTAAACTACCATCTAGGTGTTGACCAAATTCTATTGGTTGCAGCAGATAGTGTGGGAAACAAAACCTTTACACATTCCCAACATCTGTTCAAAGGGAATGGCCAAACAAATTTCTCCGGAAACACCTGCCTGTTATACAAGCTGGAAGCAGCCGCCCTTGACCAGGCCCTGCTGAACATTTATTTTATCAGGGAGGAAAAGGATACCCGAATCGAAGAATTCACGTTAAAGGTTTACGCGCAATAGAAGCGCCAACAAGCCATATTTCGCAAAGCCTATTGCTTTTTATTGTCGTAAATCCATAAGGCATCCCTTATAAGTGCTTCCTCATAGGGTATGTTGTATCGGGCCGCTTTTTCACGAATGCCATCTGCGCGGGCTTCATCATTATGAAGACTTTGCCTAATGTCTTCAACCAGTGTTAATCCCCTAAAACGGTAAAGCCCCACATGGCCGTTATAGCTGGTATGTACGGGCTCATAGTCGCGCATAACAATGGCTTTTACCTTGTCGTCGTCCGGTTTTTTCAGGAATACATCATGTCCGGTAACCACCACATAATCAGCAACAATAGTTGTTTGGCTTTGTGGTGCGGAAACCGGCCCTAAAAAATGATGCGCAGAGCGGGCACCCACAAACATAAAAGGCCGACCTTGTTCTTTCCAGTTGATGGTGAACAAAGGGGAACAGGCAGGGCTGTACACATCCACAAGCGTATTGCTGCTGCCAATGTAGTTCCTGAAATGGTAGCGCATCCAGTTAGGGCTGTAATTGGCGGTTAAAATCATCGTGTTTGCCGGAAGCAGGTGTTCCACGCTTTTAATCTCATCAATGTAGGCATGAAATTGTTTCAGCTGATCGGTATGGGTAATTTTTTGTTTGATCCCAAAAAACAGCACAGCAGCCACTGCCAACCATACAACGGCTTTGGGGTAGGGTTGGATGGCTAACCAAAGCACTACAAAATACAACATCAATATCGCAATTCGCACAGAAACACTTCCGGCCGCGTTTAAACTACTGGGCGACAACAAATAAACCAAAACGAACATCATGGCTACAAGCAACCAAAAATCAGTTGGTTT
>CAYTUA010000532.1:0-5901 GCA_964440855.1 uncultured Lentimicrobiaceae bacterium | reverse complement strand
GATATTCAAGATTAATGAAGGGAATTTTGAATCTCGAATGCAGATTTATCAAGATTCAATAATCCAGGTGACTGAGACGCACACTGAGCGGAGTCGAAGCGAAGTCGAAGGCACCGGCGAACGAAGCAAAATCGCTTGAAGTCGGCACTTCGGCACTTCGACTTCGCTCAGTGCATCGCTTCGCTCAGTGACCTCCGATTTTGGCAGCTCTAAGAGTACCATTGCTTAGAGCATAGCTATTCCATCAAAAGAAGAAATTTCATTTCCCGAAGATCAAAAACTTCAAGATTCAAGATTGGATATTCGATATTCAAGATTAATGAAGGGAATGTCGAATAACGAATATTGAATATTGAATGCAGATTTATCAAGATTCAATAATCCAGGTGACTGAGCCGAAGGCACCGGCGATAAAAGCAATATCGCTGAAAGTCGGCACTTCGGCTTCGCTCCCTGACCTCCGATTTTGGCAGCTCGAAAACAACTTATCTACCTCAACTTAATAAAATCTTAACCTCTTTTCATTTTATTCAATAAAAAAAACTATATTTTTGCAGCCTGATCGGAAAACAAACAGCCCGTATTTATTCAATTAAAATAATCGTTTATGCCAAACGAACAGTTTAAATTGTGCCCTGCCGAAAGCAATTCCCCTTGCAGCCCCAAAAGCCGGGCCGGATCCGGCATAGGCCGCTATTTGCCGGCAGAAAGCACTTTTCCTTTTGCCAACTCTTTGACTACAAATTTGCTAATTTTTTAATACAACCAAATACAAACTTAAAAATGAAAATGATGAAACGAATTTTTACTTTATTTTTTGGCCTGAGCCTGCTGCTTGTAAGTAGCGTGGGGTGGGGGCAGTATGCTGGGACTGGCACTTTCAATAAAATCACCTCGATTGGTGAGCTAACTGATGGATATTATGTCGTTGCTGAGGCGAATGATGAGTATGCCATGAACAATACCCATAATGGCACATTTTTAGACCGCACCGCAATCTCACCCTCTTTGGGTTCTCTTGCTGATCCTTCGGCATCCATTGTTTGGTTAATCGAAACGAATGGTGGTGGCAGAAGTATTTACAATGAAGGGATTGAAAAGTATGTTTCTTACACAGGGTCAAGTAACAACGTGCAAATAGTTGATGCTGTATCTGCTAATAACCAACGCTGGACAATAACCTTTGCTAGTAATGTTTTCACATTCACAAACCTTGCTGTCACTGCTAGGATGTTGCAATACAATGCTAGTGCACCACGATTTGCATGTTACACATCCGCCCAAAGAAAATTTAATTTGTATAAAATGGAGGAAACTTCTAATGATCCTTTAATCACTGTTTCCACACCTACCCTCACCGGCTTCACCTACCTCGAAGGCAATGGCCCATCGGCTGAACAGAGTTTTACGGTGGCGGGCACTAACCTTACACATAACATCACCGTATCACCTCCAACAAACTATGAGATTTCAGAGGACAATTCGTCCTACCAATCAACAAACATTACACTTACACATATTGGTGGAACTGTAAATAGTACTACCATCTATGTTCGCTTAATAGCCGGGCTTTCGGCTGGCACATACAATGAAGATATTACCTGCTCATCAACAAATGCTACCCCTAAAACGGTTGCCTGTAGTGGGGAGGTTACAGCGCCGGTTACACCGCCTTATAGCGAAGACTTCTCAGATTGCGGAACGCAGCAATGGATAGCAGTTAGTGTTGCAAGTAACAGAAACTGGACATGTGGATCAGGCTATCAGGAAATAAACGGTTTTGGCGGCGATGTAGCTTCAGATGACTATTTGATTTCTCCGGTTTTTGACCTTGACCAAACCTCAGATGAAGTTTTAACATTCCAAAGTTGGACCAGATATGCCGATGTTTCTTATCCAAGAGTTGAATTACTTTACACGACCAATTACACCGGCGATCCATCAACCACCACATGGAATAATTCTCTTAATGCATCTGTAACATGGTCAGCACAGGATTCACAAGTTTGGACTCCATCCGGTGATATTGATATTTCAGGTATTTCGGGATCGGCAGTAAGGTTTGCTTTTCATTACACCAGTTCCGGTACAGGCGGCGGATCAACCTCTCAATGGAGGATCGATGATATCTCGATCGAAGAAGCACCCTTAGCAGATGAGCCAACAAACAACCCGACTGGATTTTCGGCAACAGCAAATTCTTCTGTACAGATTACGGTTGACTGGACTGATGCAGTTGCAGGCAGCCAGGCACCTTCCGGATATCTGATCTTGGCAAATACTTCCGGAACTTTTACTGATCCTGTTGATGGCACAGCACAAACAGATGATACCGATTTGAGCGACAATGCAGGTGTTATGAATATTGGCACCGGAGTACAAACGTATGCATGGCAAGGCCTGACTGCCAACACCCAATACTTTTTCAAAATCTTCTCCTACAATGGCACCGGGGCTACCATCAACTATAAAACAGATGGTACGGTTCCAACAGCTAATGCTACAACGGATGTGGAGCCTGATAACGATACGGAAGTTTTCGCTCCGATTTCTCAAATAGCAGCAAAAGATATCTCTTCACTTGCTGACACGCAGGGTGAAGCAGAAGATGTTTTCGTTATCACGATCGAAGATCAGGGTAGCGGCGACGGCCTTCCTACCAAGGTAACCAATATCCGTGTTAAACCACATACCACAAACACAGCCGATTGGACAGATGCTATCCAGGATGTTTTTGTTGATAATGAAACGATTGAAGTTTACCCAACTGCAACAATAACCGATACATATATAGATTTAGCTTTTACAAGCGGTGATCTGGATATTCCGGATAATACCTCCCTCGATATTACAATTTACATTTATCTCAACACTTCAGGAATTGTTGACGGAGATATTATTTCATTTATGGTAGATGCCGATGACCATGGCTTTGCAGCAGATGCAACCGGAAGTGGGTTTGCTGCTTCGTTTTTTCTTGGCGATTTTAATTCTAATGATATGACTATTGCTGTTGAAGCTACTGAACTCACTTTCATTCAGCAGCCTACCAATGTAAATGTTGACGCAGTAATGAGCCCGGCTGTAACAATTGCTTTCGCCGATGAAAATGGAAATGTTGATGTAGATTATGATGGAGATGGATATGGAATTAGCTTAACAACAACCGGCACTTTTTCGGGTTCGGCCACAACACAGGTTGATGCTGTGAATGGAGTAGCAACATTTAACAATTTAATATTCTCTGCTGCAGGCACAGGAGTTACAATTACAGCAAATGATGCTGATAGTCATGGGAATACTTCGGCTGAGAGCACTGCATTTGATGTTACTGATTTGCCAAAACTGATCATTTCAGAAGTTGCTGATCCAGGGGATGTGGCTAATGCAAAGTTTGTTGAGTTGTATAATTCCGGTGAAGAACTCATTGATTTTTCTCAAACTACAATTTATCTTGCCAGACAAGCAAATGGTAATTCTTGGGCATCAGCTCAACTTATTGGTACAATTTCGCCAAAAGAAACTTATGTAATTTCCTATAGCACCACAACCTTTAACGGATCTTTTAATTTTGACGGTGATCAAAATGAAGGCGGTGTAGTAACCGGCAATGGAGATGATGGTTACTTCCTTTATTACGGTGGCAATCATACAACCGGCACATTGATGGATGCTTATGGTGTAATTGATGTACAGGCTAATTCATCTGATGATTGGTATTATGCAGATGCAAGAGCCGTTAGAAATTCAAATATCACATCACCAAATGCCACATGGACAGCCTCCGAATGGACAATTACTGCTGCTGATGTTGCTGATTGTACTCCCGGCGAACACAATGGCAATGTGTCCTGGAAAGGTGGCACCGGAAACTGGAATACCGCTGCCAATTGGAGCAATGGTACAGTACCTTCGGCATCTGATAATATAATAATCCCTGATGGCGCTTCATTAAGTGTTGATGTAGCTGCCACTGTCAACAACATCAACGTGCAAAATGGAGGTGAATTAACAATTAATGCTTCTCAAAGCCTTTCGGTATCAGGTACGATCACCATTGAAAGTGGTGGTTCATTTATAAATCAAGGAACTTTGGATGACGGACTTGCAAAAGGTGATGCCGACGCTGTAGTGCAGCGCAGCATCAATGCATACACAGCAGCCGCCAATGGCTGGCATTTGCTGACTTCCCCTGTTGCCACTTTCAACATCAATGACAACGCTGGTATTGACCCCGGTGAAAACGATGACTTCTATGGCTTTAGTGAAAACACATACACCTGGATGAACCACAAACAAGGAGATCCTTCTCAAATGGTTCCCGGTACCGGCTACCTTGTGGCCTACGAAACAACTGCCACAAAAGAGTTCACAGGCACCTTGAACAACGCTGCGGTTCCCTTCGAGAATCTTACCAAAACAGCCGGACAAGGTGAAGGCTGGCATTTGGTCGGAAATCCTTTCCAGAGTGCCATTAAATGGAACGATCCTGATGGTGATTGGAATTTATCCAACATCAATGGAACAGCAAAATTGATGACCAATGTAGGTGGTTTTGATGACCTGGTTGCAGGTGATCCTATCCCAGCGATGCAAGGATTCTGGGTGCAAGCCGAGAATACCTCCAATGGTTTTACCATCCCTTTGACTGCCCGTGAACACAATGCGATGGATTGGGTAAAAAAATCAAATGGCGATATGGTTATTCTGGCAGCCAACGATTTAGAAACAGGCATGTTGCAGAAAAGCTGGATACGGTTCAATCCGGAAGCATCAGCTGCCTATGATTCAAAATTCGACTCTCGGTTTATGGCCTGGCAGGCTCCTCAAATTTACTCCATAATTGAGAATGAGAAGCTTTCAACCAATACCTATCCTGCTTTGAATGAAGATATGGTAATTCCCTTTGGTTTCGAAAAAAACGAGGCCAGCAGCTTCTCCATTGAATTATTGGAAAGCCCCGAAGGTAAAATCATTTACCTCACCGACAACCAAACAGGCGTGCAGCACAACCTGAGCGAAAACCCGGTTTATAGCTTCACTTCAAACGAAGGCGACAACCCCAATCGCTTCCTTATCCACTTCGGTGCTTTGTCATTGGACGAAAGCTCCTTAACAACGGCTGCCAACGCCTATGTGCACAACAGCACCCTATACGTGCTGAATGCCAGTGGCCAAGCCCAAGTCGATATTATCGACCTCCAGGGACGCACGCTGCAAAGCAGCAGCTTCCGCGCCGAGGGACTTTACAGCCAGCCAATCAGTCTGCCCACAGGAGTGTATGTGGTACGCGTGATGGATGAAAAAGGCGTGAAGACAGCGAAAGTGGTGGTGGAGTAAGGAAAATGCATAGCGCTATGCTCCCTGCTCTCTGCGCTATGCGCCAAACACAAAAAAATATAACTAAAAAAATACAATCCCATGAAAACGATAATCTTAAGAACACTGGTAATCACCGCATTTTTACTCATTGGAAACGGTCTCTTGGCGCAGGTTCCCCCGCCACCTCCAGGCGATCATGGAGAAAGTGGAAACCAGCCCGGTGGTGGCGCGCCCATTGGCAGCGGCATCGGCATATTGATGGCTTTGGGCGCTGCCTATGGTGGCCGCAAGGTATATAAAGCCTTCAAAAACCAGGACGAACTGGAAAGCTGAGTTAAACCAAAAAAAGCGAAAAGCCTGCTACGCAATAGCGGGCTTTTTGTGTTTTTGGTGTGTTGGTTGGAAAAGTGCATCCTAACTTCAACATTCAACATTGGATATTCGATATTCAGGATTAAAAAAGGATTGAGGTAAGAAATCTTGAATAATGAATACTGAATCTCGAATCTCGAATGCAGATTTATCAAGATTCGATAATCCAGGTGACTGAGACGCACACTGAGCGGAGTCGAAGTGAAG
>CAYTUA010000531.1:0-5487 GCA_964440855.1 uncultured Lentimicrobiaceae bacterium | reverse complement strand
CAAATAGTCCGGATAGCCGGAAACCAATTGTTCTTTGAAGTTCTTTATCAAACCGGTCAGGCTATCCTTTTCATATAGTGTAGCTTTCATCGATATGTCATCCTCACTGTTACCATTCATTGCTTTCAGTTTGGTTGTTGTTTTGACCAGGGCATTGTTTAGTTGTATATGGTCAAAAAACAAACTGTTTTGATGACTGTCCTTGATATCAAAAACGGCTTGGCCTGCTGCTGAGGAAACCTCGATTTCAAAATGCTGATCCTGATCAACAATAAACTCAAGCAATTTGGTTTTATCAACAGAAGCTACAATGTAGATGCCTGCAGGAAGTGCAGTTTCGCCGGTAAATTTTGCATGGCCAGGTTTGTCAGAATAGGAGGTGTCAACCATATAAACCTGCTCGCCATGGTACCTTGCCAGATAAAACTGTTCATCTTGGTTGTCCTGAAGTTTAATACTGATTGTATATCCTCCATCGGCATAACTTACTGTATGTATACCCACAATGATCAAAATCAAAGAAATGTAGCTTGCAAAATTCATTTACGGTTTATTTTTGCTCAAAAGTACAAACTTTGCGGTTGAAGTGATAAGAGGTCTTTGTTCAGCATTTAGAAATAATCTGGAAAAACCTTGATTTTTATTGAAAGTTGTAGTACTTTAGTTGAGTAGATGAAAAAAAATTAATCTTTAAATAGTTCAATATCAGGCATATATTTAATTAAGGCAAAAAAAAACAAAAAAAAGTTTAATTTAGGTGGTGCACTTTTTATAGTTTTCGGTATTAATAGTTGAAAAAGTATCAAACTTGGCATTAAACAAACTAAGAACAAGTGTCTTTAAATACGCACTAAAATGAAAAAACTAGTATCAATTGCTTGCTTCCTGGGCATATTGCTTAGCGCAAACCTGGCCTACAGCCAAAACGAAGTCAATGGCTATGTCTATTACCACAACAATCCCGAATATCCTTTGCCGGAGGTAACAGTTTCCCTTTTTGACGAAGCTGGGGATTTGGTTGGAACATTCATGACCGGAGATGATGGCTTTTATCAGTTTACCGGCCTCGAAGAAGGCATGTACACCCTTACAGCCGATACAGATTTGGAAGGGCCTGATGTTACCATGCAGGATGCCTTGAATATCCTGTTGTATTTAAACGGTATCATGCAGTTCACACCTTATCAGATAATGGCAGCTGATGTAACCGGAAACGGACAAGTCAATAATCAGGACTTTGTCTATATCGTAGTGCACCACCTCGTTTTTGGCAATCCTTTTCCTGCCGGCGATTGGCAATTTGATGAATTGCTTGTTTCAACCTTCTCCCGCGATGGGGAAGACACACTTTCTTCGGGTGGTGTTAAATCTGGCGGAACAATAGGTATTTGGTTACCAACAGGGCGCGACTATGTTGAAGAACTGACACTTACTCCCGAGGGTAGTTTGTTGGCAGTGCAGGATGAACCAATTACATTCCCCTTGCGTTTGTCCAATACCTTTGATTTGAATGGCTATTTATTGGTCCTTGACTATGATGCCAGCATGTTTGAAATCACAAACGTTGAACCCACAATCGACAATGTAAATGTTTCGATTGACAAGGGACAAGTCCGCATGAGTTGGATCAATGCTGATGTGGATGCCATTGTAAATCTGCCACAAACCCTCGCTGATTTTACATTCAGGCTCAGGCAGGATGGCAACTTTAGAGGGATGCCTTTTGAATTAAATACCGAAAGCCATTTTATCGACAGGAATGGTGAATTTGTTAACTTCTTTGATATGCTGGCCCCTGAGATTGTCCTCAAGTCGTTGGGCCTTGATGAAGCTTTCAGTGTTTCGCCCAATCCGGCATCCGATCATATTCAAATCAGCCTGGATGGCCGGCCAAATGCCGAAATCATTAAGTTGTACAACAGTGCCGGACAATTGGTAAGAAATTGGCAGGTAGGCGTTTCTGTAAAGCAGCATAGTTATTATATTGGTGATCTGATGCCCGGCATTTACCAGCTTACTGTAATTGATAGCCGTGGTAGTTTGTTGAACAACCACCGCCTGCTCATCAGGTAAGGGCATTTACACTTTAATTATTTGTTAAAAGGAAGCAAAACTGCTTCCTTTTTTTTTATTTTTGGTTGATGATAGTCTATCTTCGCACGATTAATTTCTCTGAAACCATATGAAATCTGTTACTCTGTTTCGGTTAGTAATTTTGAGTTTTAACCTATCTCTTTTTTTGATATTGCAAAATGCCTATGGACAGCATGGTGATGATAAAAATGAAGCGTATTTGCAGCATCTGTATGATGCGTTCGCAATGGATGAAAACCAAAAATATGATAGCGCTATTTTTTTCTACAATAGGCTAATTAACCTCTCGTCCACATCAGATAGTATGGCAATAAACTTCATAAGGATAGGTGATAAGTATCGGGTTCTTAGTGAATTTCAGAAAGCAAATGAGCAAATCAAAAAATTTGATTCCTTACTAAGAACTGAGACTATCACAGACAGCAGTTTAGTAGCTATTAGAGTTTATCTTGAAGCTAAGATACTTTCTAATAGAGGTGCATTTGCAGAAGCAGTCCCTTACTTTGAAAGAAGCATCCACCTTGAGATAAAATCACATGGTAAGAATAGTTCAAGTCTTGCTAAAATTTATAATTTCAAAGGAATCAATTATTATTTTCAAGGTGAGTATGAGCAGGCTATGGATAGCTATCTTAAAGCTGAGCAAATTTGCGATTTTAATGATCTAAAAAACTTGGATCTTATTGATATTTTACAAAACAAAGCCATCATTTTTGCTATCAATGGTGAATTTGATAATGCACTTTTGAATTTTTCGCAAGCGAAACAAATACTTGAGAAAAATTATCGTGATAATAATATCAGGCTCGGGACTTTTTACTTGAATTATGGTAGATTACTTGGGATGGTCGGAGATTTGAAACAAAGCTTAAGCTATTTTTTGCAATCAGAAGTATTGTTAGCGAAAAGCAGCAATGTTGACCAAGTATTTATGGGTGTTTTGTTTCATAATATAGGCGATGTGTTTCAAATTCAAGGTGATTTAAGCAAGGCTGAATTATATTTTAGTAATGGATTAAAGCGTATGGAGGATGTTTTGGGATCATTACATCCTTCTGTAGTTTCCGCCAAAACAAACCTCGGACAAATTTATTATTTAACCGGTAATTTCGATGAGGCTAAACAAATATTCCTGCGGATAATGGATCAGGCCATTGACCCGAATACCAAAATTGCTTTGATGCTAAATACGGGCAATATTTATAAGAACGATAATCAGTATGATAGTGCCTCCTTTTACTATAATGCAGCTTTGGGTTATTCCACTGATATACTGGGCGAAGGTCATTATGAAACAGCCCGCATACTGAATAGTTTAGGGGATTATTACCTTAGTCGTGATTCAGCCGATTTGGCATTGCCTTATTTTAAATATGCAGCTCAAATATATGAGCAGAACTTTGGTCCCATGGATCGAGAAGTTGGTTTTGCCTGCATCAGCATGGCCCAATCCCATTATGAACTGGGGAATTTTTCAGAGGCAGATAGCCTGTTCGATTGTGCTGAAGAAATATTTAATCCCATCATAGGGCAGATGCTGAATGACCAACATGCAGACGATCGGATAGCAGATGTGCGGATATTGGGGTATTTTACAGGAAGGGCTAGCTTGTATAGGTCATGGTATGCCAAAACAAACAACAACGACTTGCTGTATAAAAGTTTGGCCATGCTGCAAACCGGGATGGACCTCGTCGATAAAATCGGTATGGGCATTTCTGACGACAGCCGGATATTACTGAATCAAGGTGTCCGCAGCATGTTGGCTGATGTTATGGAAGTTTGTTACACACTTTACGAGCTTACAGGTGACGAAGTCTATGTGGACCAGGCTTTCACCTTTTCGGGCCGTAGCAAAGCAGCTGTGCTGCTGTCATCTGTGCGAAAAATAAGTGCCCTGCAGGCAGGCGGTGTGCCTCAATATGTTACCACGGAAGAAAGGAACCTGAACGAACGCATTTCCTCCTTAAGAAAACTGATTTTTGACGAGCAGCAAAGTGCCCAACCTGACAATAACAGGATTTCTTTTCTAGAATCGCGCCATTTTGATTTGGTGAGAAAATATGATAGCCTGGTTGGTTTTATTGAAGAAAATTACGCTGATTATTATACATTGCGTTATGATAATCAGGTGGTTAATATCGATCAGGTACAGCAGCAACTCCAAGAGGATGAGGTATTGCTGGAATATGTGCTCACAAACGAAATGATTTACATATTTTCTGTTGACAATCAGAAAGTTAAACTTGTTCGCTCCAAAAATGCTGTTGCTGTTAATGCATCCATAGAAGCCCTGAGAAAGCAAGTGAAACTTGATTTCGCCAACCATGGACACAGCGATTACCTTGAATTTGTTACAGCATCACACCGTTTGTACAACAGCCTGATTAGGCCAATGGAAGCAGTTATTACCGGGAAGCGCTTGCTCATCATCCCTGACGGTTTACTGGGGTATATCCCATTTGAGCTGCTGATTGAGGAATTGCCGGAGAAAAGCGACAAGATTGAATATTACAAGCTGACTTATCTTATGCGGAAGTCGCCCATTTCGTATGCCTATTCTGCAACTTTGCGATTCGACGGCAAGCAATCAGTTAGAAAAAAGGGCAGAAGACTGCTCGCTTTTGTGCCTGACTATAGCTACAGCGAACTGCTGCCTATCAGCCAGGAAGTGCGCAACGGGCTGGACTTAACACCTTTGCCTTATGCCCTTGAAGAGGCCAAGAATGTAAAAGCAAGCATGGGTGGAAATATTTTACACGCTGAAAAAGCCAATAAAGTGAATTTTCTAAAGAATGCAGGAGATTACGATATTCTGCATTTGGCCATGCATGCACAGATTAACGACCAGGATCCACTCTATTCGCGATTGATTTTTCAGCCTTTGTCGGATAGTATTGACGCCTTCACCCTGAACACATATGAGCTGTATAGCCTGCAGCTCAATGCCCAAATGGTGGTGCTGAGTGCCTGCAATACCGGGGCAGGTAAATTGCAACAAGGGGAGGGGGTTATGAGCCTCACACGAGGTTTTGTTTACGCCGGTGTTCCATCCATCGTTATGACCGCATGGGAGGTGCACGATGAATCGGGGGCCTTGATGATGGACCACTTTTATAAGCTGCTGAGTGATGGCACACCCAAGGATGTAGCCTTGCAGCAGGCCAAGCTGGCTTTTCTTGATCAGGCCAGTCAGCTCAAAGCACATCCCTATTTTTGGTCGGCCTATATCCTGATTGGTGATGCCGAACCGCTCGCGCCACCTAAACGCAGTTTTTGGTGGTTCGCTGTGCCTCTAATACTTTTTGCAGCTCTAATGCTGTTTTTCTATGGGCATCAATGGAGCAAGCGTCTGAAGGGGAATGGGTGATTTCGGCCTGAGGCAAAACATAA